>JAYVCA010000231.1:0-3126 GCA_043750135.1 Chloroflexota bacterium
CTCGATACCGCCGGCGAATCCGTCACGATCGTCGACCTCGATCGTGCCGCGTTCCTGGACCTCCCGCGGGAATTTTCCGGAACGACCCTCTTGGGGGACGGCACCGATTTGGACATCCTCCGTGAGGCCGGAGTAGAGAAGGCGGACACCTTCGTCGCTCTGACCCAGGGCGACAACCGCAACATCATGGCCGCGCAGATCGCCGCGAAGATCTTTGGGATCAAGACCGTGATCGCGAAGGTGAACGACCCGATCCGCGCGCATGCCTATCGCCAGGAGGGGCTCCGGACGTTCTCCAGGACGAGCATCCTCGCGACGCTCCTGCAGGCGATCATCACCGGGAACACGACAATCGGTCCGAATCTCATGGCTGCCGCGACCAAGCATGAAGCCAAGATGTCGGGCGACGAGCTCCCGGAGCGCGCGTAATGTCGGCCACTTGTCTGCGCAGGACTTCCGGGGCGCGACACTAGATGTACTTCGTCATCGCCGGCGGCGGCCAGGTCGGGTTCCATCTCTCTCAGGCCCTGCTCGAATCCGGGCACGAGATCATGCTCATCGAGTCCGACCGGCGCCGGGCGCAATGGATCGAGGAGCAGCTGGGATCGGTCGTCATCAACGCGCCGGCCGACGAGGGTCGTTCGCAGATAGAGGCGGGCTGTCAGCGCGCCGATGCGGTCATCGCGGTCACTGGCGATGACGCAAAGAACCTCGTCATCTGCCAGCTCGCCAAGTACAAGTGCCACGCTCCGCGGGTCGTTGCCCGAGTGAACAACCCGAAGAACGAGATCGTGTTCAAGGCCCTGGGCATCGACGAAACGGTCTCGTCCACCCGGGTACTGATGGCGGTCATCGAACAGGAGCTGCCGTCGGGTGGCTTCTTCCCGCTCATGCCGCTCACCGGCTCCCATCTCGAACTCATCGAGGCGGAGATCGCGGCCGCCACGCCCGCCGCGGGCAAGGACGTCCGGGATCTCGGACTGCCCGACGGTTCGCTCATCGGCGGCATCGTCCGGGCCGGAAAGATCCTCCATGCCCACGGCGACACCGCCCTGGCGGTGGGGGACCGGGTCATCGTGTTCGCTCCAACGGCCGCCGAGGCCGAGGTCCGCAAAGCGCTCTTCGGCTAGGTCGACGGTCGGCCCGGCCCGTGTCGCCCGCTGGTAGGAACCTTGACAACATCATTGATAAGTCCTATACCAACGCAGTGGCCCATGCGCGCCGCCCGGTCTACGTTATCTCGATCGCCGCGAGCCTCGTGGGGTGTCACCCGCGGACCCTGCGGATCTATGAGGACGAGGGCCTGGTCGACCCGGTACGGACGGACACGAATATCCGGCTGTATTCCGACGAGGACGTCCACAAGGTCCGTTGCATCCGCTACCTGACCCAGGTCCGCGGGGTGAACCTTGCCGGGGTGAAGCTGCTCCTGCAGTTCCGCGACGCCGGGGATCTCCTGAACGAGATCGCCAACGCCATCGAGAGCATGGACCGGACCGCCGACGACGACGAGAGTGACGAACAATAGCGCAGCCGGCCGCGCCGTTCACGCAGTCAGACCCAGAGGATCAAGAAAGAAGGCGACGATGACCGAAGAGGATCGCGAATACCCCAAGGACCTGCCGCTCGTCCCGCTGCGTGAGACGGTGGTCTTCCCCAAGGTCGTCCAGCCCCTGGGGGTCGGTCGCGAAAAGAGCGTGGCCGCCATCAATGCCGCGATGAACGAGGAGAAGCACTACATCCTCGTCGCGGCGCAGCGCGACGCCGAGGTCGATGATGTGACGCCGGAGCAGATCCACGGCGTCGGAACGGTCGTCGAGATCGTGCGTCTCCTCCGGATCCCGGACGGGAGCGCCCAGATCATCGTCCAGGGCCTGCAGCGCGTCCGCATCACCGGCTTCACCGAGGAGTCGCGGTACTTCCGCGCCACGTTCGAGGCCCTCGGCGAGGAGCTCGGTGAGGCCGTGGAGCGTGAGGCGCTCCTGCGCAACGTGAAGGGGCTCTTCGGTGAGTACGTGGAGAACGGCGGCTCGATCCTCCCCGAGGTCGCGATGACCGCGAAGAATTCGGAGGACCCGGCGCACTTTGCCGATCTCCTCGGATCCAGCCAAGACCTCACCCTTGAGCAGCGCCAGCAGCTCCTCGAGATGGTGGCGGTCGCCGATCGCCTGCGCTTCCTCTCGGTCTTCCTGACGAAGCAGAACGAGATCCTCGAGATGAAGGCGAAGATCCAGAACGACGTGCAGTCGACGCTGGATCGGTCGCAGCGCGAATACATCCTCCGCGAGCAGATGAAGGCGATCCAGAAGGAGCTCGGTGAGGATGACGGCTCGTCAGAGATGAACGAGCTCCGCGAGAAGGTCGAGGCCGCCGGCATGCCGGCCGAGGTCAAGGAGAAGGCGCTCAAGGAGATCGGCCGCCTGGAGAAGATCCCTCAGGCGTCACCGGAGCAAGGCGTCATCCGCACCTACGTCGACTGGCTCATCGCGGTGCCCTGGAAGCTGGCACCGGACGACGACTGGGACATCGCCGAGGCGGCTCGCGTTCTCGACGAGGACCACTACGGCCTTCCCAAGATCAAGGACCGCATCCTCGAGTACATGGCCGTCCGGAAGCTCGCAAAGGGCCTGCGCGCCCCGATCCTCTGTTTCGTGGGGCCGCCCGGCGTGGGGAAGACGAGTCTCGGGAAGTCCATCGCACGCGCGATGGGCCGCAAGTTCATCCGGATGTCGCTTGGCGGCATCCGCGACGAGGCCGAGATCCGCGGCCACCGGCGCACCTACGTTGGGGCGCTCCCGGGACGCGTTCTCCAGAACATGAAGACCGCAGCCGAAACGAATCCCGTGTTCATGCTCGACGAGATCGACAAGGTGGGCGCGGACTTCCGTGGCGACCCCAGCTCGGCACTCCTCGAGGTCCTGGACCCCGAGCAGAACAACACCTTCTCCGACCACTACCTCGAGGTGCCGTACGACCTCTCCCGCGTGATCTTCATCACGACCGCGAACGTCGAGGACACGATCATCGCCCCGCTCCGGGACCGCATGGAGATCATCCGGCTTCCTGGCTATACCGAGGACGAGAAGATGCACATCGCCACCGGCTACCTTCTGCCCCGTCAGCTGA
>JAYVCA010000232.1:0-3780 GCA_043750135.1 Chloroflexota bacterium
GCCCGAGGGCACGGTCATCGAAGAGTTCCAAAAGGCGTATCGACTGCACGACCGGGTCATCCGACCCGCGCTCGTAGCCGTGGCGAAAGCCACCACGAAGGAGAGCTAACCATGTCAAAGGTCATCGGTATCGATCTCGGGACCACGAACTCGGCAGTCGCCTACATGGAGGGCGGCGAGCCGACGATCATCCCGAATGCCGAAGGCGGCCGGATCACGCCGTCGGTCGTCGCGTTCACCAAGAGCGGCGAGCGTCTGGTCGGCCAGGTCGCGAAACGCCAGGCGATCACGAACCCGGACAACACGATCTACTCGATCAAACGGTTCATGGGCCGTCGCTTCAGCGACCCAGAGGTCCAGCGGAGCCAGACGCTCGTGCCGTACAAGATCGCCGAGGCGAGCCATGGCGCGGTCGACGTCGTCCTCGCGGACGGCAAGCACCTCTCGCCCCCGGAGATCTCGGCGATGATCCTGCAGAAATTGAAGGCCGACGCCGAGGCGTTCCTGGGGGAGAAGGTCACCCAGGCGGTGATCACCGTCCCGGCGTACTTCGACGACAACCAGCGGCAGGCGACGCAGGACGCCGGCAAGGTGGCCGGCCTCGAGGTCCTCCGGATCATCAACGAGCCGACCGCGGCGTCGCTGGCCTACGGCCTAGACAAGAAGAAGGACGAGATCGTCGCGGTGTACGACCTCGGTGGCGGCACCTTCGACATCTCGGTGCTTCAGCTCGGCGAAGGCGTCTTCGAGGTGAAGGCGACGAATGGCGACACGCACCTGGGGGGGGACGACTTCGACCAGCGGGTCATCGAATGGCTCGTCGCTGAGTTCAAGAAGGACCAGGGCATCGACCTCAAGGGCGACCGCCAGGCGCTCCAGCGCCTCAAGGAGGCGGCCGAGAAGGCGAAGATCGAGCTATCGACGACCCAGCAGACCGAGATCAACCTGCCGTTCATCACCGCCGACCAGTCCGGCCCGAAGCACCTCGTGCTCACGCTCACCCGGAGCAAGCTCGAGCAGCTGGTCGGGGACCTCGTCGAGCAGACCCTCGGCCCGGTGAAGAAGTGCCTCGCCGACGCAGAGCTGAGCGCGCAGAAGGTGGACGAGGTCATCCTCGTCGGCGGCATGACCCGCATGCCGCTCGTCGTCGAGACGGTGAAGAAGCTCTTCGGGAAGGAGCCGCACAAGGGTGTGAACCCGGACGAGGTCGTCGCGATCGGCGCGGCGATCCAGGGTGGCGTCCTGAAGGGCGAGGTGAAGGATGTCCTGCTCCTGGACGTGACCCCGCTGTCGCTCGGCATCGAGACCCTCGGAGGGGTGGCAACGAAGCTCATCGAGCGGAACACGACCATCCCGACCTCCAAGTCGCAGGTCTTTACCACCGCGGCCGACGGCCAGACCCAGGTCGAGATCAACGTCGTCCAGGGCGAGCGTGAGCTTGCGGCCGACAACAAGAGCCTCGCCAAGTTCATCCTCGACGGCCTCCCGCCGTCCCCACGAGGCGTCCCGCAGGTCGAGGTCTCGTTCGACATCGACGCGAACGGCATCGTGAGCGTCCGGGCGAAGGACAAGGCGACCAGCAAGGAGCAGCACGTCACCATCACCGCGACGAGCGGTCTCGCGAAAGATGAGATCGACCGTCTGGTGAAGGACGCGGCGTCTCACGCCGACGAGGACAAGCGCAACCGCGAGCGCATCGAGGTCCGCAACGACGCGGATAACCTTGCCTACCAATCCGAGAAGGCGCTGAAGGACGCCGGCGACAAGGTCCCGGCCGACATCAAGACCGATGTCGAAACGAAGATCGCCGCGGTCCGCGACGCGATCAAGAGCGACGACACCGAAACGACCAAATCGGCGACCGAGGCGCTACGAGCGTCGGCACAGAAGATCGGCGAGGCGATGTACGCGGCCGATCAGGCCTCGGCCGCTTCGGCGGCCCCGGCGTCCGCGGAACCCGAGGGGAATGACCTCGGTTCGGCCAAAAAGGAGGACACCATCGAGGGTGAATTCACCGAGAAGGTCTAGGCCACCCTGGCCGACCGTCGCGCTGAACCAGCCCCGATAATCTCTGGATGGCCCGGACCGACTACTACAGCGTCCTCGGGATCGCGCGCGATGCGTCGGAAGACGACATCCGGAGCGCGTATCGGAAGCTCGCCCGCCAACATCACCCCGATGTGAACTCCGCCGCCGATGCGGCCGAGAATTTCCGCGCGGTCACCGAGGCCTACGAGGTCCTGTCCGATGCCCAACGGCGGCAGCGCTATGACATGTTCGGGAGCACCGACGGCGCCGTCGGGTTTGGCATCGACGACTTGTTCAACACGTTCTTCGGCGGCGACACCCGGCGCCGGGAACGTGGACCGATGCGCGGCGCGGACCTGCGGATGCAGCTCGAGATCGAGCTGATCGACGCCGTCCGGGGGGGTGAGCGGACGATCTCGGTCCCGCGCCTCGAGGCCTGCGAGCGTTGCGGCGGCGATGGCGCGGAGCCGGGCTCCAGCGTTTCGACCTGCGGGACCTGCAGCGGTCGGGGCGAGGTCCGCCAGGTCCAGCAGTCGGTCTTCGGCCGCTTCGTGAATGTCTCCACCTGCCCGCGGTGTGGCGGAGCAGGCAAGTCGATCGACCAGCCGTGCACGACCTGCCGGGGCGAGGGGCGCCAGCGCAAGCAGCGCGAGATCTCCCTCACCATCCCCCCGGGCATCGACGACGGGCAGCAGCTCCGCGTCGCCGGCGAGGGCGAGGCCGGGATGCGCAGCGGTCCCTCCGGCGATCTCTACGTGCTCATGCGTCTGCGCGAGCACAAGCGGTTCCGCCGCGAGAACGACGATCTGCTCCATATCCTGCGCATCTCGCCCGCGCAAGCGGCGCTCGGCGACGAGCTCAGCGTGCCCACGATCGAAGGGGACATCGCCAAGGTCAAGGTCCCCGCCGGCGCGCAGCACGGCCAGGTCGTGCGCCTGCGCGGCAAGGGCATTCCACACCTCCAGGGCGCGGGGCGGGGGGATCAGCTCGTCTACCTCGACCTCGTCATCCCGCGCACGCTGACCAAGGAAGCGAAGGCGCTCTACCAAAAGCTCCACCACGCCACCGGCGCGCCCGATCAGGATGCCGACGATGAGCGCAACGTCTTCGACCGGATCAAAGACGCCTTCGTCTGAGCCGCGGTCCCAGACGGCGTCGCCGCGTCCGCTGCGCTGGATCGAGATCGCGGTGCCGGCGCATGCCGAGGCGGTCGAGGCGGTGGCGGAGATCCTAAGCCGGGTCGGGTACAACGGGATCGCGATCGAGGAGCCCCTCGAGCCATCGCCCGATGCGGAGCATCTGGTGAAGGCCTACCTCATCCACGACCCTGCGGCGCGCGGGCGCGTTCGCCGGGTCCGCGAAGCGCTGGGTCACCTGCAAGCGTTCGGGCTCGGCCCGATCGGCGCCCTGCGCCTGCGGCGGGTCGAGGATGAGGATTGGCTGGAGTCCTGGAAGGCGTCGTTCACCCCGCTTCGCATCGGCCGGTTCCTCGTGCGGCCCACCTGGTCCGACGCCGACCCTGGCGACGCGATCGTTCTCGTCCTTGACCCCGGCATGGCCTTCGGCACGGGCCTCCACCCGACGACCCAGCAGTGTCTCCGCGCGCTCTCGACGCTCGAGGTGGCCGGAGCGCGGGTCGCCGACATCGGGACGGGCTCGGCGATCCTCGCCATCGCCGCGGCCAAGCGCGGCGCCGCCGAAGTGCTGGCGATGGACATTGATGAGGTCTCGATGCGGGCCGCGACCGAGAAC
>JAYVCA010000233.1:0-5297 GCA_043750135.1 Chloroflexota bacterium
GGGCCTGTACAACAAGGTCCGCACCGAGGGTGCGGCGAAGGGCCTCCGCGATGACCACGTGGCCCTCAACCTCGTGCTCGTGAGCTACAGCACGCTGCATACGACCGCGGTCGCCTTTGGCGACACCGCCACCGCGGAGCTCGCGAAGCGCGGCCTCACCGAGTGCGCGAAGTTCGCCATGGACGTCCAGAAGATCGTGCCGGCCACGGTGCTGCACGAGCTGGAGGATGGCGACTTCGGGACGCTCGACCGGTCCGCACCAGAGCAGACGATGGGCGCGATGCGGAGCGCCTGGGGCGCTCCCGAGTCGGCTTCGCAGACGGCCCGGGTCTAGCCCACCCCGCCCCGGGCTACGCGGGGCGGCCGATCCCCAAGAGACGCGCGACGCCGCGGAGCGAGGCACGCTCCGCGGCGTTCGCCGTCCGGCTGCCCTGCTCGATCGCGCGGATCGCCGCACGGGTGTCCAGGTCATCGTCGAGCGCGGCGAGCGCCGCTCCTGCGGCGCCGCCTCGCCCGAGCGGGGCGACCGGACCGCGCCCAAGGCGCGCGGCGAGCGCGGCATCGCGTTCGCGCGCGCGCTCGAGGCGCCGCTCGTCGTGATCGAATGGCTTGCGGTAATGGCCGTCGAATAGGTAGAGGCGCAGCGCGGACGCCGTCCCGGCGGCCAGCGCGTCTCGCACGAACGCCATGTTGCCATCGGACTTCGACATCTTGGCGCCGCCGAGCCGGACCGGCGCCGGGTGGACCCAGTGACCGACGACCGGATGGCGGCCGCTCGCGGCCTCGGACTGCGCGATCTCGTTCTCGTGATGCGGGTACACCAGATCGCTACCGCCGCCGTGGAGGTCGATGTGGTCCCCGAGATAGCGCAGCGCCATCGCCGAGCACTCGAGGTGCCAGCCGGGCCGTCCGGGACCGTAGTCGCTCGGCCAGGTGGGTCCGCTCGGGACCTTCCGCCAGAGGGCAAAGTCGAGCGCGTCGCGACGCCGCGGGTCGTCGAGCGCGGCATCGTCCTGGCCGGCAAGGATCTTTCGCATCTTCGCCTTCGAGTAGCGCGCGAGCTCGCCGTAGCGCGCGTCGCGCGCGGTGTCGAAATACACGCTTCCGTCCAGCGGATACGCCGCGCCCTTCGCGATGAGCGTCGCGATGAGCTCGCGCATCTTCGGCAGCTCACGCGTCGCGTGCGGTAGCACGTCAGGCTTCCGCCAGCCGAGCCGACGCATATCCGCAATGAACGCGCGCTCCTCGCGGCGCCCGAGCGCCCTCCAGTCCACGCCGTCCCGGGCCGCACGCTGAAGGATCGACTCGTCGATGTCAGTGATGTTCTGGACGTACCGGACGGTCCGACCGCGTGCCTCCAGGATCCGGGCGATGAGATCGAACACCAGAAAGGTCCGCGCATGGCCGAGGTGCGTGGTGTCGTAGGGCGTGACGCCACAGACATACATCGTCACCTCGCGACCGCGCGGCCGAAAGGGCAGGACGGCGCGGCGACGGGTGTCGTACAGGTGCAGCACTGGTGTAAGGCCAAGATATCCGTCCGCGGCTATCCTCGCCGCGGTGCTCCCCCCGCCCGATCCCACCGCCGCGCTTGCAACGCTTCGGGCGGTCGCCTCGCCTCCGACCGCGCCGTTCCACGAGCAGCGCGTCCTCCGTGCGATCGCCGGAGAGCTCGACCGGCGCGGCATCGCCTGGCACAGCGACCGACACGGCCAGCTGTTCGCCCGACTGGTCCAGGGCAGCGCCGAGCGCGCGCTGGCGTTCGTCGCGCACACCGATCACCCGGCGTTCGACGTCGTCGCGGCCTCCGGGACGCACGGGGTGGCCAAAGTCCGTGGCGGCCTGGACGAGCGCTGCTTCCGCGACCCGGTCCAGGTCATCGTTCATCACGATGACGGCGCGGCACCGTTCCACGCCACCCTCGACCGCTACGAGGCGGAGATCGAGCTTCCCGACTGGTCGCCCGGGTTCTGCCGGATCACCGCCGAACAGCCGCTCCGGATCGGGAACTGGGCGGTGATGGACCTGCCCGACCTCGAGATCCGCGGCCGCGAGCTGCACCTGCGCGCAGCCGACGACCTCGCCGGTGTCGCGGTCATCCTCTGCGCGCTCGACCTCCTGCGCGGCGCGGACCGGCCGTACGACGTCCACTGCGTGTTCACTCGAGCCGAAGAATCCGGGCTGTTCGGGGCGCGTCTGGTCGCGACCGAAGGGTCGATCCCCGCCGACGCGTACGTCGTGTCGCTGGAGGCAAGCAATGCGCGCTACGCGCCGGCCGGCGCGGGTCCGGTCGTGCGGGTCGGCGATTACCACAACACCTTCAGCAACGCGGCGGAGCAATACCTCCGTGTCGCGCAGGAGCGCCTCCAGGAGCGCGGCCTTTCAGTGCAACGCGCGCTCCTGCCAGGAGGGACCTGCGAGGCATCGGCGTTCGTACGGCTCGGGTGGACCGCGACCGGCGTCGCGCTACCGAATGTCGGCTATCACAACGCCGGCGCGGCGGACCGCTTCGTGCCAGAGATCATCGATCGCAACGATTACCTGTCCGCGATCCTGCTCCTGGCCGAAGCGGCGCTTGCCGCGGGGAGCGACGAGAGCGAATCCTGGTGGCCCGACGTTCAGGTCGTCCCCCCGGAGATCAGCGCGCGCCTTGCGCCCCTGCCCGCCACGATTTCTGACACCGGGAAGGGGACTTGACGTCGCGGCCGAGAGGTGTAGAACGGAGGCGGAGCTCCAACGCACGGCCTACGAATCGCTCGGAGGTCAAACATGATCAGGATCCATCTTTGGCAGGGAGTCCTTCAAGTCGATCCATGACGCCCCCGGCGGAAGGGGGCCCCGCCATGGGGGTGCCGCGCCACGAAGCGTCGGATCCGAGACGACCGTTAAAGGTCGCTCCCCCACGAGGCCGGACGACCTGGCCACCACTTCGACATGGAGCGGCATCCCCGGCAGCCCAGCTAGCTACGAGCGCTCAGTGATCTCACAAACCCCCGCCACGGCGGGGGTTTGTGTTGTTCCGTAGGCTCAGCGCGTGGAAGATCGCGTCGAGACCGAGTGGCAGTGGTTCGCCGGAGTGGTCCGCGACTCGCTGCTTCGTCCACGGCGCTTCGCCGCCTCGCAGGCCCGCGAGCACTACGGGCTCGCCGGCATTCTCGTCGCCTTCATCGCGGGCATGCTTCTGTCGCTATCGGTGGACGCGCTGGTCATCGTCTCGCGGGGCTTCAATCCGTTCGATTTCGTCGGGCGCGGCATCGCCGACGCCGCCCTGCTGGGGATCCGTCTCGCCGTGCTGGCGGCACTCGGTGCCCTCGCGGTCCAGCTGGTGAGCCGCGTCGACCGCCGGATCAGCGACTTTTCGATCGATCGCGCCTTCACCGCGATCGCCTTCGGCCTGTCACCGCTCGTCCTCACGCCGCTGCTGGCGGCGCCGCTGGCGATCGTGCCCGAGACGCTTCCGATCGTCGCCCCGCTGGCCGCGGCGCTCGCCCTTCGTCTGGTCTTCGGGCTGTTCCTGAATCTGCGACGGCTCCTGCCGCTCGGGCTCGCGGCCGGCGGACTCCTCGTCCTCATCATCGCCGCCACGCTCATTTTCGCGGATCAGGTCTCACGGGTCCGCTTTCTCGCGCTTGACTACGTGCCACAGCTTGCGCCGGAGCTCCAGGGACCGGCGGCGAGCGGGACGGCGTTCGAGGGCGACGGGTTCAGCCTCACCCTGCCGCCGGCCTGGAAGAACGCGCAGCGAGGTATCGCCGGCGAGGCCGGCCGCTTCGAGACCGACACGGCGAGCGTCATCGTCATGCGCGTGCGTGGCAGCGCGTTCATCACACCGGACGCTTACGCCGAGACGGCCGGTGGACCCTGGCTGCGCGGGACCGACGTCCAACGCACGACCCGGGTGATCGACCGCACCCGTGACCTGGTGCTGGTGGATGACACGACCCGCGGGACGGTGGCCGGGCGGCCGGTGGTCCTGCGGCAATTCACCGCGGTCGTCGGCAGCACCGGGATGGCGCTGTTGTTCCGGTACATCGATCCACCGGACGAGGCCGCGGCGCTCGCCGAGTCCACCTCGATCGCGCTCACTTGGCACGTCGCCGGGAAGTAGCCTCGCGGCGCGCGGTCGCTAGGCCAGCGGGACCTCACGCACGAATCCGTCCCTGATCCGGTACCCGTGAAGCTCCGGATCGCCGGTGCGGAGCGACACCAGCAGGTAGACCGCGTCCGGATAGTGGGCCTCGGCGCGATCGGTCGGTGAGGGGTAGGGCTGGCTCACCGGATGGCTGTGATAGATCGCGACCAGCTCTTCGCCGCGTGCGTCCATGTCGCGGAAGGCGGCAAGCTGCTCGCGCGCGTCGATGACGTAGCGGCTGACCGGCGTCGGATGTGCATTCCGGCAGCGGATGAGCCGAAGCGCACTGCCCCGGCCGGCGATGAGCCCGCAGGTTTCCCGCGGCGCCTCGGCCTGTGCGTGCGCGACGATCTCGTCCCGCAGCTCCTGCGGCAGAACGAGCGCCGTCAGATCGCTCAGCGGCCGCCGGCCATTGCCGGGATGACCATGATCTCGGCTCCGTCGGCGACGGCGGTCAAAAGACCGGATCCGGCGCGCGCGTCATCCTCGCCCACGTAGACGTTCACATACGACCGGATGCCGCCCGCCTCATCCAGGATGCGAGCACGGAAGCCGGGGTGGCGACGCTCGATGTCGGCGAACACCGCGTCGAGGGTCGCGCCGGAGGCTTGCACCTTCGCCTCACCGCCCACCGAATCGCGCAACGAACCGGGCAAACGAACGGTCACTGACATGTCATCACTCCCATAGCGGCGTGGAGAGGTAGCGATCCCCTCCATCTGCGATCAACACGACGATGATGCCTTCCTGTTCCCGCGCGACGGCCACCGCGGCGGATACCGCACCGCCCCCCGATGGTCCAGCGAAGATCCCTTCCTCGCGCGCGAGCCGACGGGTCATCGCGAGCGCGTCCTCGGTCGAAACGACACGGTGAACGTCGGCGAGCGACTCGTCCCAGATCGCGGGACGGATCGCGCTTGGCATGTGCTTCCAACCCTCGATCCCGTGAAGTGCGGCGTCCGGCTGGACCGCGACGATCCGCACGCCGCGGGGCCGGAGCGCGCGCGATACGCCGACGATGGTCCCGGAGGTCCCGACGCCGGAGACGAACTGGGTCACCTGTCCATCGGTCTGCGCCCAGACCTCCGGTCCGGTGGTGTGCTCGTGCGCGAGGGGGTTCGCGGGATTGCTGTACTGATCGAGATAGACGTACCGCCCCGGCTCG
>JAYVCA010000234.1:0-6065 GCA_043750135.1 Chloroflexota bacterium
ACAAGCCGCTCGCGGATGCGATCGGCTCGTCAAAGAAGTTCGACGCCGAGCTGGAGAAGCAGACGCGCGCGATGCTCGACGAGTTCAAGAAGACGAACAGCTACGCGGACAAGGTGCCGGAAAAAGCCGCGCCCGCGAACAAGACGGGGGCGGCACCGAAGGCCGACGCGCCGAAGAAGCAGGAGGCCCACGCGTAGTGTTCCGCCACGGTATTTGCAGGATGGACCAGTAAGTGCCATCGGAGCGGGATCTTCGCCGCCGGGCGAAGAGCATCAAGAACATCGAGCAGCTCACGCGGGCGATGCAGCTCGTTGCCGCCTCGAAGATGCGGCGCGCGCAGGAAGCGGTCCTGGCGTCCCGGCCATTCGAGGAGAAGCTGCGGTCGGTGCTCAACGAGCTCGCGCCGTACGCCGATCCGGAGATCAGTCCGCTCCTTCGGACCCGCGAGGTCAAGCGCGTCGGCGTCGTGCTGATCACGAGCGAGCGCGGGCTGGTGGGCCCGATGAACACGATCCTCCTGCGACAGGTGCTCCGTTTCACCGAGCAGCAGCCCGCCGCCAGCTACATCGGCGTGGGTCGCAAGGGCATCAACTCTCTGCGCCGGCTGCGCGCGCCGATCGCCGCCGAATTCACCGTTCCCGACCGGCCGTCGACCGATGACACGAACGCGATCGCCCGTGCGGCGGTCGACGAGTTCACCAGCGGCGGCGTCGACGAGGTCTACCTTGCGTTCACGAAGTTCATCAACACGATCCGGCAGGAGCCGACGGTGCGCCGGCTGCTCCCGCTCGTTCCCGAGGACGAGGATCGGGACACCTCCGCGCCGATCCAATATCTGTTCGAGCCCGATCCGGAGACCGTGCTCGGCCAGATCCTCCCACGCCTGGTCGAGGTCTCGGTCTACCAGGCGATCCTCGAATCCAAGGCCTCGCAATTCTCGGCACAGATGGTCGCGATGCGCAACGCCACGGACGCGGCCGGAGACCTTATCGGCGAGCTGACCCTCGCCGCCAATAAAGCGCGGCAGACACGGATCACCAAAGAGATGTTGGAAATCGCCTCCGGCGCCGAAGCCTTGAAGGGATCATGAGATGACCGTGGAAACACAAAAGTCAGGCCCGCGCGAGAAGTCCGCCAAAGGCGATCATCCCGGGGAGATCGTGCAGATCATCGGTCCGGTGCTCGACGTCCAGTTCGAGGAAGGGCACCTGCCGGAGATCTATCACGCGCTCACGGTGAAGCGCGACAACGGCGAGCTCGTCGTCGCCGAGGTGCAGCAGCACCTTGGGAACAACTGGGTGCGCGCCGTCGCGATGTCGACGACCGACGGGCTTCGTCGCGGCATGCCGGCGATCAACACCGGGTCACCGATCACCGTGCCGGTCGGCGCCGAGACCCTCGGGCGGGTGTTCAACGTCGTCGGCGAGACCATCGACGGCAAAGGCCCGGTGACCGGGACGCGGCGCGACCCGATCCACCGCGCGCCACCCACGTTCACCGACCAGTCGACGACCGCGGAGATCTTCGAGACCGGCATGAAGGTCGTGGATCTCATCTGCCCGTTCCTCAAGGGCGGCAAGTCGGCGGTGTTCGGCGGGGCCGGCACCGGGAAGACCGTCGTCATCCAGGAGCTCATCCGGAACGTCGCTGCCGAGCACGGTGGCTACTCGGTCTTCTGTGGTGTCGGCGAGCGCTCCCGCGAGGGCACCCAGCTGCTCGGTGAGATGCGCGAGTCCGGGGTCATCGACAAGATGGCGATGGTCTTCGGCCAGATGAACGAGCCGCCGGGCGCGCGCCTGCGCGTCGCGCTCACGGGCCTCACGATCGCCGAGTACTTCCGCGATGTGGAGGGCCGTGACCTCCTTATCTTCATCGACAACATCTTCCGGATCACCCAGGCCGGCGCCGAGGTCTCGGCACTGCTCGGCCGCATGCCGAGCGCCGTCGGCTACCAGCCCACCCTGGGCACCGAGATGGGGGAGCTCCAGGAGCGGATCACCTCGACGAAGAAGGGCTCGATCACCTCGCTCCAAGCGGTCTACGTTCCGGCCGACGACTACACCGACCCGGCCCCGGCCACCACGTTCGCCCACCTCGACGCCTCGATCCGCCTCGAGCGGTACCTCACCGAGCTGTCGCTCTACCCGGCGGTCGACCCGCTCAGCTCGACGAGCCGCGCGCTCGACCCGCTCATCGTGGGACAGGAGCATTACGACACCGCCCGCGAAGTGCAGCGTGTGCTCCAGCGCTACAAGGATCTCCAGGACATCATTGCCATCCTTGGCGTCGACGAGCTCTCCGACGACGACAAGATCCTCGTCGCCCGCGCGCGGAAGATCCAGCGATTCCTGGCGCAGCCGCTGAACGTCGCCAAGCAGTTCACCGGTCTTGATGGTGTCTACGTGAAGGTCGCCGACACCGTCCGCAGCTTCAAGGAGCTCCTCGAGGGCAAGCACGACGACCTGCCGGAGCAGGCCTTCTTCAACGTCGGCACGATCGAGGAGGCCCGTGCGAAGGGCGAGAAGATGGCGAAGGACGCCGCCTGAGGTGCCCCTCCGCCTTGAGATCATCACCCCCGAGGGCGCCGTCTACTCCGACGATGTCGACATGGTCATCGCGCCGGGGAGCGAGGGGTACCTTGGGATCCTGCCGCATCACGCGCCGCTGCTCAGTGCCCTGGGACATGGTGAGCTGCGCGTGCGGCAGGGCGGCGTCGAGCGCTCCCTGGCCGTCTTCGGTGGCTTCATCGACGTCCGGCCCGATCACGTGACCGTGCTGACCGACGCCGCCGAGCACGCCGACGATATCGACGAGCAGCGCGCCGAGGCCGCCCGCGAGCGGGCCAAGCAGGCGCTTGTCACGGGGACCGCCGGGGCGGACGAGGCGCGGGCCCGGGCGTCGCTCGAGCGCGCGATGGTCCGTCTGCGGGTCAGCGAACGCCGCCGCCGCCGGCCGCGGTAAGCAGGGTTTGTCGTCCGGCCGGGGGACCCACCCTGGCCGACGCTTTGCGATGCTGATACCGATGCGACGGCTGATGCTCGCGTACCTGGCCGCCTTCGGGCTGATCCTCGGGGCCTGCAGCATCGACGCGTCCGAGCTTCCGCCGCCGACAGCGGCCGCTCCTTCCGACGCCAGCCAGCCGGCGGCGCTGGGTACGACGGCGCCGGTCCAGCTGCCGAGCGTGCCATTCGTCCGCTACAGCAAGCTGCGCGTGTTCGTCGCGAGCGAGAACACCGAGCAGGTGTGGGTCCTCGAGGCCGCTCCGGGCGCGCCATTTGCCGTCATCGGGAAGATCCAGGTGGGGAAGCTGCCGCATCAGATGGCCGTCTCGCCGGATGGCAAGTGGGTCGCGGTGAACAATCGCCTGTCGGCGTCGACATCGATCATCGATCCGGTCGCGATGAAGGAAGTCGTCCGCCTCAAGGTGGGGAACGCCCCGCACGGGATCACCTTCTCCCCGGACTCGCAGACGCTGTTCGTCGCGCACGAGCGGGAGAACTACATCGCCCGCTTCGAGACCGGGAGCTGGAAGCCACTGCCAGCGATCGTCGTCGGCGTGCCGCAGCACGTCCTGACCCTCGGGTCGCAGCGTCCGAAGCAGTTGCTGTTCACGGTGACGAACTCGAACGAGAACGATCACCTGCGAGCCTATGACCTCACGACCGGGCAGATCACCAAGTTCAAGATCCAGGACGTTCACGACGCGTACTACACCCCGGATCAAAGCGAGATCTGGTCGTCGTCCTCCGGGTTCATCGGCAAGCCGTCGGACCGAATGGTCATCTACGACCCGGACAGCAGGGCGGTGAAGGAGGAGATCCACCTCGGACCCGGCCGCTACCCGTTCCACACCGAAAAGGAGAGCCAGGACGGGATGTACTTCCTGCCGGACCGGTCGATCATGCTGCTCTCTGATCACACCGGGCCGTCGCTCCTCTGGATCGACTACAAGGCGCGGAAGATCGTGGGCGAGACCAAGGGTCTGGGCCAGCAGCCATTCCACACCACGTTCGATCCTGAAGGCTCGCGCGTACTGCTCACCACGAACATCGACGGCATGGTGAACGTCATCGATGTGAACAGCCGGCTCGTCGTGCAGAAGATCGGCGTGCCGACCGCGCACGGGATCGCGTCGGTCGGGATCCCCTGAGCGTCCACTAGCCTTCGGCGATGTTCATACGTGCGCTCGCCCGCCTGTTCAATGCCTTCCCGGTGCGCTGGCAGCGGCGGTTCATGACCGCGGCACACGACCGGTTCCTGGTGGGCGTCACCGGCCTCGGCATCGACGCACGCGGCCGGGTGCTCCTGGCGCGGCACCGGTTCGGCGCGCCGCAGTGGCGATTCCTCGGAGGCTTCCTCGCGCCGCGCGAGCGGGTCGAAGATGCACTCGCGCGGGAGATCCGGGAGGAGACCGGGCTGATCGTCCAGGTCGGCCCGATCCTCGAGGTCGTCACCGGCTACAGGTGGGCGCGCGTCGAGCTCGTCTTCGCGTATCGGGTGATCAGCGGGACCGAGACCCTCGGTGGCGAGGTGGCCGCGCTCGGCTGGTTCGCCCCCGACGCGCTGCCTGACGTCCGCGCCGATCAGCGGGGGATGATCGAGCGCCATGCCGGTGACGCGATCGCGTGGGAGCGGACCGTGCCAGTCTGATTCGTACGCGCTCCGGTCCAGGGAACCAGGCGCTGTCGGGTGCGATGTCGCGGGAACCTGCGGGCCGTCCGCGCTGTACGGTCAGTGTGAGCATGAAGCCGAGCGTGCTTGGCATCGCGTTGGCACTGTTGTTCGTCGCCTGCAGCGCACCCGAAACGGCGGCGACAGCAGCTTCCTCGCGGCCGGCACGCCCGATCGCGGGTAGGCAGCTCTACCTCGGGACGTCCAATGGGGCGGCTCTTGTTCCCATCGATCCCCTGACGCTCGCCGACCTGTCCGCGACATCGCTCTTGGCTGTGGCAGATTCGAGCTCGTCATCCTTCGCGGTATCCGCTGACGGAGCCACTGGTGCGTGGATGTCGTATGGGTACGACGGAAACCCGCCGAGTCCCTCGGACCTGCGGGTGCGCGTGTTCGATCTGCGCACCGGTGCCGAGCGAGCGAGCTTCAGTCCGCCGCGAGCGGTGCTCGTGGACGCGCTGAGTCCGGACGGCTCGAAGCTGTTCGCCCGGTATTGGCCGGCGGGCCCGATCACCGCCGCTCGCGTGATCCTGGACAGCGCGACGGGCCGCGAGCTCGAGACGTTGCCCGCCTTCTCGGTGACCGGTCTCACGACCTGGCGGATCGACTACACGACGCTGCGCTTATACGGTCTCGCCGTCGCCGACGTTTCGGGGAAGGCGAGCGGGCCACAGGCGGCCACGTTCGTCGCTGTGGATCTGCGGACCGGCCGCGAGTTGCGTCGGCTTCCGCTCGACGGTCTCGTCGCGGGACTGTGGGAGACCGAGGTCGGCGGAACGCGTCGCCAGTCAGAGCTCCAGCCCGGCTTCGCCCTCAGCCCGGACGGCACGCGCCTCGCCATCCTGCGCGCGGACGGCGATTGGCTGACCCTCATCGATACGGCATCGCTCGATGTGCTCTGGACCAAACGGCTTTCTCGCCCGGTCAGCCTCCTCGAGCGATTCGGTCTCGGACCGCTCGTCGCGGAGGCGAAGACGAACTACGAGGCGCGGTCCTGGAGGCTCACCTTCTCTCCCGACGGGAAGCGGCTCTTCGCCGTGGAACAGATGGTGCAGCTCGACGGCGAGACCGCGGCGCGCTCTGCGACGCCACGCCTTCGATCGATCGACATCGAGCGCGCCGCGATCCAGAGCGAAATGGTGCCGACCGACCGCGTCCTGTGGATCACGGCGTCGCCCGACGGCGGCGGTCTCTATGTTCTGATGCAGGGGCAAGAAACGGCCGGCAGCGATCGGTATCGCCTCGTCCGGCTCGAGTCGGCGAGGCTCGCGGTGACCGCCAGCCGTGCACTCGACGACTACCGCGAGATGCGCGTACTCATCCCACCAGGTTGATCGAGGGAAGCACACCCTGCGAGTGATCGGCAAGCTCACTGTTGCCGTCCGAAGCGTTGC
>JAYVCA010000235.1:0-3300 GCA_043750135.1 Chloroflexota bacterium
GCGATCATCGACCTGACCGGCCGGATCGTGGCCGCCTCGGTGCCCGCCGACGAAGGCACCGATGTGTCCTATCGGGAATATTTCCTGCAGACCAAGGGCACCGGGAACGCCTACATCAGCGATCCCGGCTACTCGGTCATCACGAAAAAGCCTGCGATGTTCTTCTCCGCGCCGGTGAAAGATGCCCAGGGCCACGTGCTCGCCGTTGTCCGGTCGCGGGTGAATCTCGCCGCGATCTGGAATGTCGTCGAGGCCGATGGGGGCTCGGTGGGTGCCGGAGCACACAGTGTCCTGGTCGACGAGTACGGGATCCGGCTCGCGGCGTCGGAGAGCAAGGGACACCGTGCCCAGGTCGAAAGCGCGATCTTCCGCCCGATCGCGCCTCTCGACCCAGCGGCCACGGCGAAGCTGTCGCAGGACCGACGCTTTGGGACGATCGCCCCCGAGCAGCTCGTGGTCGATCCTCTTCCGAGCCTTAAGAGCATTCTGAGCGGCCTGAAGGCCGGGACCGCCGAGTTCGGCTCCGGGACCGGCGCGGCCGAGCAGCGCGGGGTGGTGACCAAGCTCAGCGCGAAGCCGTGGTCCTACGTGATCGCGGTCCCCTTGTCGACCTACACCAAGGCCGCGGACGATGCGACCTACAACGCCGCAAGTGTCGTCGCGATCGGGCTGCTCCTGTCGTTCGTCGTGGGCGTATTCCTTACGCGCTCGCTCGTGCGTCCGCTTCGGCAGCTCGTTGGAATCGCGACGCGTGTCTCGACCGGCGATGTCGATCTGCGTGCCGCTCGCTTCGATACCCGGCAAGGGGACGACATCACCCGCGAGGTCGCCTCAGCCTTCGACCGGCTGTTGAACGCGCTGCGGTTCTACGCGCTCGCGGATGAAACGAGTGCCGGCGGCGATGAGTCGGCGGTGCGGAATTGAATGCCCTCGCCGAGCGGGTGCTCGGTGTCGCCAAGGAGTACCTGGGGCCGGCGTCGCAGCAGTTCCTCAGCCGCGAGCTTCGCGTGCTCGGGTGCACCGCTGACACGCTCGCCCCTGGTCACATCGCGGCGTTGGCGGGGCGCGCGCGGGCGTCGGCGCTCCGGATCATGGATGAGGCTCGCGCCGCCGAGTTCGCCGAACAGCTGAGCCAGCTGGGGGCAGTCGAGCCCGCGCCGAGCCGACCCGTAGCGAGTCGCGCAGCGAGTCGACCAGGCAAGACCGCCGGAGGACAGCTCGCTGCCGCGGCGCAGCTTCTGGCGGACGGAAAGCTCCGGCAGGCGGAGGAGGCCTACCGCCAGCTCGCGGTCCGCCATGGAGATGTCGCTGCGTATCAGGGCCTCGCCCGGGCGGCGGCGGCGCTCGAGGACGTTCCGGCCGCGCTCCTCGCGCTCCGCGACGGCGCCGCATCGCTGAACCGGAGCGGAGATCGCGCTGGGGCGATCTCGCTTCTTGCCGAGGCAGTCGTTCTCGCGCCCAGCGATCTGGCGGCCCACCGCCGGCTCGCGGCCGCTCATGCGAACGCCGGGGACATCGTGAGCGCATGCGACGAGTACGCGCGCTTCGTCGACCATGCCCTGATCGAAGGTGATCCGCGCCGCGCCTGGCTCGAGCTCACCTATGGCCGCGAGACCCTGGGGGATGCGCCGGCACTGCTGCGGATCGCCGACCGGCTCATGCCCGCCGGCCTCCCCGGGGCGCCCAGGCCGGCTCCGCCCGCAGCGGCGCGGCCGACCGCGCCGCCATCAGCCGATCTGCAGCGACTCGTTCCCGCGACCCCGCCGGTGAGCCGGCGGATCGACGCCGCCGATCTTCCGCGCACCCGGCCGGTCAGCGAGTCGAGCGCGATCCACCTGGCCGGCGCCAGCACGATGACCCATGTCGAGGCGTATGAGGAGGCTCCCATCGATCTCCTGGCGAGGACCGCACTTCGGGGCCGGTCCGTCATGGCGCCGCGCCCGCCCGCACGGCCCGCCGTCGACCTCGAAGCGCTCCTCGCGACCCTCGAGCCATCGGGATCTGCGGAGCAGGCCGCGGCGGTCGCAGATGTCCGGGCGACGGTGCTCATCGGCGCGCGCGATCCACGCGCGACCGAGGCCACGCTCGATGCGGCGCGGCGCCTCCTCGCGCTCCATAAGCTTCAGGCCGCATCTGACCTGCTGCTTGACTACATCGGGGCCGGATTCAGCGACCGTGAGGCCCAGCGTCTCCTCATCGAGGTCGACTGTGGTCTTGGACGCCGCGACGTGGCGCGGGATAAGTGCAAGCTGCTCGGTGCCGCCTACCGTCTTGACGGCCGCGCCGAGATCGCTGAAGACGTGGAGCGCTTAGCGGCGATCCTTTAGTCCCTGCTCGCTTCGCTGCCGCTGCGCGGCTGCTCCGCTCGCGGGGGCCGGTGGGGCTCGGCCCTGGCGGAGCCGGGTCCGGGCCGCGTGCGTTAGCTCCGCCGCCAGCCGAGGGTCGTGGGCCTCGGGGTCGGTGCCACGTGTGGGCGCAACAGGAACGCCAGCACCAGGCCGGCGATGAAGCCGCCGATGTGCGCGAAGTAAGCGACCCCGCCCCCTCCGGCGTCGGCGCCCGGGGCGAGCGCGCCGAACCCGTTGAAGAATTGCAGGACCGCCCACAGGCCGATCATCAGGATCGCCGGCACGCTGGTGATGAAGTAGCCGAGGAGGACGCGCACGCGATTTCGGGGGTAGAGCACCAGGTAGGCCGCAAGGACTCCGGCGATCGCGCCTGACGCGCCGAGGTTCGGGATGATCGAATTCGGTCCGACCGCGATCTGGGCGAAGGTCGCGAGGATGCCGCAGACCAGGTAGAAGCCGAGGTACCGCAGGTGACCGAACGCCCGCTCGACGTTGTCCCCAAAGATGAATAGGAACAGCATGTTCCCGCCGAGATGGGTCCACCCCCCGTGCATGAACATCGCGCTCAGGACGGTCAGCCAGATCGGCGAAGGGCCCCTGGCTTCGTCGATGAATGCCGTCGTACCGTCGGGGAGGGGAAGCGGGAGTCGGCCGACGAGATCAGTCCCGGTCGTGATCTCACGCGGGACGACGCTGAAACCATTGGTGAAGTCGGGGTTTGCGAGCTGGTAGAGGAAGACCGCGACGCTCAGTCCGATAAGCGCAAGGTTGATCACCGGGACGCCCGGTGGGCCGCTGTCGTCGTCTCCGATCGGGAGCATGAGTGAGCACGGTAACGCGCCTCACCCATCTCCGCGAGTCGGTAGGATGAGCGTCGCGGCGACGTCGCCAAGTGGTAAGGCAAGGGTCTGCAAAACCCTCACCGCGGGTTCGATTCCCGCCGTCGCCTCAG
>JAYVCA010000236.1:0-5277 GCA_043750135.1 Chloroflexota bacterium
ATGACGCTGCGAGTCGCATCGCCCGCCGGATTCGAGCCCTTGGAGCGGTATCGTGACCTCGCCTCCGCTGCGGCCCGCGAGAGCGGCGCGACGATCGCCTACGGCACCGACCCGCGCGCTGCGGTGAACGGCGCCGACGTCGTGTACACCGACGTCTGGACGAGCATGGGTCAGGAGCAGGAGTACGAGCGTCGTCGCCGTGCGTTCGCGGGATTCCAGGTGAACCACGACCTCCTTGCCGGCGCGGCGCCGGACGCGATCGTGCTGCACGACCTCCCGGCCCACCGCGGCGAGGAGATCACCGACGAGGTCATCGACGGGCCGCAGAGCGCGGTGTTCGATCAGGCGGAGAACCGGATGCATGTGGAGAAGGCGGTGCTGCGATGGCTCGTGTGATCCTGGCCGACTGCTGCGAGGACTGGATCATCGAGTGGGGCGGCTTCTACCGGGATGGACGGGCGTTCGCGTGCACCGAGTGCGCCACCGCCTGGATCAAGACTGGCCCGTCGGCGTTCCGCCGCGCGGATGGCGCGGCATTCACCAGGCGCGAGCGCAAGGGTCCGGAATCATCGTTCCCGTTCCTCGCGGCGAATGACGGGCATGAGCCCAATGTCGAGCGGTGCTGCGCGAAGATCCTCCTCGCCCGCGGCGAGGCGATGGCCGAGGGCGCGTTCTCCTGTCCCGTGTGCGGCGCGGCGTGGGAGCGGCGGACCGAGCGGATCCACGGACTGCGCGTGCCCGTCTTCGCGAAGATCGGGAGCGAGCCGCTCACGATCCAGGCCGGACGCACCCGCCCGTTCCTCGTCGCGGTCTCGGAGTTTTCCCCGCCCCGAGACTAGGGACCCGGCACGCATCTTTGGACGGGGAGGCACGAGGGAGTTGAACCCTCTCTAAGAGATCCACATTCTCTTGTGCTGCCGTTACACCAGTGCCTCCACGGGGCCTGCGATCGTGGAGGCACAGTGCCTCCACGGCGCCGGGCGCTCGCGGGACGTCATTCTACCGGCCCTGGCTCCGGGTGCGCCAGGCGTTGGCGTGCGGATCTGCTGGTCTTGGCTAGGCTGGCGTGGTGACCGCCGTCGCTCTCGTCGTCGCCTTCGTTGGCGCGCTGCTCGCGCTGTCCATCCATCTGGTCATGCCGCTCTACGCGCTGATGGTCGTGCGCCTCATCGCGGCGGAGCTGGCGGCCTACCTCGTGCTCATCGAGATCGCGGCGGCGGCGATCGCGCTGGTCGCCCTTCGCGATACGGCGCGCACCGCCGTGCTGGTGGTCGCGATCGCGGGCATCGTCCTTGCCGCCGTCCCGCTCGCGCGGATCCCGGGGACGATCGCCGCCAGCGACCGTGCGCTCGACGGGATCGGCGCGCCACCCGGCCGGGATCCGGCTTTCAGCGTCGCCCGCCTGTTCACCGGCCTGGCCGCTCCAGAGGTGCGACGCACGAACGACATCCCGTTCCGCGAGGTCGACGGGACCACGCTGCGCCTGGACCGGTACGACCCGCCCACGCCGGGGCCGCATCCGACGATCGTGGTCGTGCATGGCGGGAGCTGGCGGAACGGCGACAAGGGCGCGGGGGGCATTGACTCGACGATCACGAACCGGATCTTCGCCGCACGCGGCTACACCGTGTACGACATCCAATACCGGCTCGTCCCCCAGGCGACCTTCCCGGCGCAGCTCGAGGATGTCCTCTGCGCGCTCGGCCACGTGCGCGCCCACGCCACGGCCGATGGCACCGATCCGGCGCGCACGGTCCTCCTCGGCCGCTCGGCCGGGGCGCATCTCGCGCTTCTCGCCGCCTATCGCGCCGGCCGCGAACCGATCCCGCCCGGCTGCGCGCCGCCCAGCACCGTCCGGGGAGTCGTCGGGCTCTATGGCCCGACCGATCTGACGCGCGCCTACAACGTTCCGGCCGATCCTGACCTTATCGGCGGATCGAGCGCGCTCGCCGACTTTCTCGGCGGCAGCCCGGACACGGTCCCGGATCGGTATCGCCTGGCCACCCCGCAGACCGCGCTCGATCGTCCGGTCCCGCCGACCTTGCTGCTGCACGGCGACGCCGACCAGATCGTCCGGCCCGAACACTCCCGATCGCTCGCCGGCGCGCTCGCGGCCGCCCACGCGCCGGTCGCACTGGTCGAGATCCCCTGGGCCGGCCACGGCTTCGATGCGATCTCCTGGGGGCCCGGCGGACAGGTCGCGCTCGCGGCGATCCTCCGTTTCCTCGAGCTGGTTGCCCCGGCGGGCTAGCTGAGGTCTCCCCAGCCTGGCGTAGGCCGCCGATGTACGAAAACCGCCCACCGGCGTAATCCAGCGGATCCCCCCCGGATCCCCCCGGATCACCCGGATATCCCCCATTGAGGGATGCCCGACGCCATCCGTCTGGCCGAGGATGATCCGACTGCCGGGCGGCGAGACGCCGGGGCGGGTGGAGGACGGGCTGATGCGAGCGATGTGGATGCGTTCGGGTGCGGTCGCGCTGGCCGCGATCTTCGTGGCGAGCGCCTGCGGTGGGGCGGGCGGCGCGCTGTCGGCTCCGGCGAAAACGAAAGACCCGCTTGCTGGTGAGTACACCGCGGCCGGCGCGAACGGTGCGAACCCCGCGATGTCGGCGCTGGTGAAGCGTTTCACCGAGCTTCACCAAGGCGTGAACATCAAGCTGATCGACACCGATACCGAGACGAGCATCGTCAACGTGACGACTGGGGACGTGGACTTCGGCTACATCGGCCGCGACCTGCGGTCGACCGAGCAGGGCAAGGCGAGTCTCACCGCGATCGGCTTCACCGGGAGCGCGCTGGCGGTGAACTCCGCGAACCCGCTGAGCAATCTCACGAAGGATCAGATCGCGAAGATCTACACCGCAACGCTGAAGGACTGGTCGGACCTTGGGAGCAACGCCGGTCCGATCAAGCCCTTCCTCCGCGAGCCGGCGAGCTCCACCCGGACCTCGATCGAGGCGTACGTGTTCGGAGCGAGCGTACCGAAGTACCCGGCCGAGATCGTCGAGATCTTCGAATCGCCGGACACGATCAAGGCCATCGGCGCGTTCAAGGGCGGGATCGGGACGGTCACGCTCTCGGGGAAGAACTTGAAGGACACGACGATCAAGTTCGTGGCGCTGGACGGCGTCCAGCCGACCCTCGCCAACCTGAACACCGGTGCGTGGAAGATCGCGAAGCAGAGCTATATGACCACCGCTGCCGATCCGGCAAAGGTGAAGCCGGCGATCAAGGCCCTCGTGGAGTTCGTGAAGAGTCCCGAAGGCCAGAAGATCATCTCGGGCGAATAAGACGACACGGTCGGTAACGCCACCCCGATGATCCAGCGCCTGTTCGAACCGAGCTTGCTGCGCGTCCTGCTGCTGCGGACGGTGCTGGTGAGCCTTGTGCCGGCCTTCGTCATCGTGTTCGTGGCGCAATACGTGTCGAACAACCTGTTGCAGGCCCGCTTCCAAGACGAGTCGACGATCATCGCGAACACCGCGAACTCGGCGATCCAGGACAAGGTCACCGCGGCGACCCGTGGCGCGCGCTTCGTCGCGGGTCTCCCGACGACGCGACAGCTTGCGGCGGCCCTCGAGACCGACCGCTCGCCGGCGACGATCTCGGACGCGCAGACGTTCCTCATCTTCGCCAAGTCGAGCATCGGCGCGGACATCCTGAGCTTCGCCGACGCGAAAGGCATCGTCGTTACCGGCGGCCAGGACCTCGGTCTCGGCGAGCGGCTCCAGCAGGAGCTGCTGGATCGGGCCAGCGCGAGCGCCGAGCAGGCCTACGTGCTCTATGACGAGCCCGCTGGTGTGACCGTCCGGGCCCTCTCGATCGTCCGCGACGAGCAGAATCGCCGGGTCATCGGCTACATCGTGGTCGGGACGGTCCTGGACCAGGACTTCCTCGCCTCGATCCAGCGAAACTCCGACGCCCAGCTCCTCATCCTGTGGCGGGGACAGCCGCGGGCGTCGACGATCTTGATGATCGATGACGACGCGATCCCACAGTTCCCCAGCAGCGCCGAGGTCGATGCGTCGGCCAGCGACTCGGTGAGCCGGCAGGTCGAGATCAACGACATCCGCTACTACGGCATCTTCACGCTCGAGCGGACGCACACCCAGAACGCCGATCCGCTCCTGCTGAGCGTCCTGGTGCCCTCGGCGCCGATCGAGGACGCGCAGCGTTCGGAGTTCGTGGTGCTGGGTCTCCTGCTCGTCGCGGTCATCGGGATCGTCGGCCTGCTGTCCTACCGCTCCGCGCGGTCGATCACCGCGCCGCTCCAGCATCTCGCTTCCGCGGCCCAGCGGATCGAGGCCGGCGACCTCGCGGTGCGCATCGAGGCGCGGTCACCATACGAGGTCGGCACCCTCGAGCGCGCATTCGACACGATGGCCCGATCGCTCCAAGAGCGTGAGCGCGCGCAACAGGAGTATCTCGGCGAAGTCCGCACCGTGAACGCGGTCTCCGACGCGGTCGTTGGGGTGACCGACCGAGAGCGGATCTTCGCCGAGTCGCTGAGCCGCCTCGGGGCGCTTCTGAACGCGAACGCCGCATCGATCGTCCTGCGCAACGACGTGGGCGGCCCGCAGGGTGGCGAGCTTGTCGCGGCCAGCGTTCTGGGGCTCGAGCCCGAGGCGGCGGTCCGGATCTCGCGGGCCGTCCTCACGTCACGGACGGGCGATCCGGATGTACTGCAGCGCTCGTCGCTCACGGCGGAGCAGTCCGGCGAGACCGGTCTGCACACCGCCGCGCACGTTCCGCTTGCGACGCGCGGCCGGATCACCGGCCTGCTGAGCGTGTATTTCCACGGAGCCGCGGCGATCACCGAATCGGAAGCCCGTACGCTCCGCACGATCGCGCGCCTCGTCTCGGTGGCCAAGGAGAACGCGGATCTTGTCACCGAGCTGCGGGACAACAACTTCCAGCTCGAGCGCGCGAACCGGCTGAAGAGCGAGTTCCTCGCGAACGTCTCGCACGAGCTACGGACCCCGATGAACGCGATCATCGGATACAGCAAGCTCATGCTCGATGGCCTCGACGGCGACTTGAACGAGCAGCAGGAGATCGACCTTGGGCGGGTCACGACCGCGGCGGACAACCTGCTGGGTCTCATCAACGGGCTTCTCGACCTGTCGAAGATCGAGGCCGGCCGGATGGAGATCAACGTCGAAGAGCTCGAGATCTCCCCGCTCGCCGAGGAGGTGCTCCAGCTCGTGCGTCCGCAGGCCGATGCGAAAGGCATCACCGTTGGGTGCACGGTCGAGGTCGACGCGCCTCCGGTGC
>JAYVCA010000237.1:0-3183 GCA_043750135.1 Chloroflexota bacterium
TGCTCTCTAGGCGGCCACCGCCTCGGGGTGCTGCTCGACTGTGGCGACGCGATCGGTGTCGGTGTGGCTCCCCTCCTCATGGGTCTCATCGTGGGACTCGATCGCGAACATGAAGTACATGAGGGCGAGAAGCATGAACACGAGTCCCTGGACGAGGCCGATGAAGATCTCGAGGCCGACGAAGGGCAGCGCGAACCCGGGCACGAAGAGCAGCGCGCTCATGACCACGAGCATGATCTCGCCGCCGATGACGTTGCCCCAGAGCCGGAGAGTGAGCGTGAGCATCCGAAAGATCTCGCTGAAGAGCTCGATGAACCCGATGGCGACGAAGATCCCACCGATCGCCGGGCCGTCCTTGAAGCCGCTGAGATTGAACCAGCGCTTGAGGTAGCTCAGCTTGAGATGGCGGAAGCCCTCGGCCTGATAGGCCACCCAGGTCACGAACGCCATCGCGAAGGTGATGTGGTAATCGGCGGTCGGCGAGTGGAGCCAGGTCACCTGACCGACGAACGGCACGACCGACAGCCAGTTCGAGAACACGATGAACAGGAACAGCGTCCCCAGGAGCGGGAGGTAGCGCAGGGCCTTTTGGCCACCGATCTCGACCACGAAGTCTGCAAGGCCTTGGACCAGCAGCTCCATGAAGTTCTGCAGGCCACTCGGCTGGAGCTTCATGTTCCGGGTGGCGGCGAAGGCGAGACTCGAGAGGATCGTGATCACCAGGAGCATCGTGAAATGGGCATTCGTGTAGCTGAACCCGCCGATGTGGAAGATCGGTTCGCCGAGCAGCGCGAAGTTGTTCGGGATGTCGGGGAAGCGGAAGCCCTTGGGGAAGAGAAGCTCCACCTAGCGCTGCTGCTCGGCGTCACGCCGCTGCTGTTCTTCGTCGGCTTCGCGCTGCCACGCCTGGCCCGCCGCGCGGGCGCGGTCCGAGGAAGGCGTCACCGGGTTGTCATCCGCATAGCGCTTGATCAGCATGGCCACGCCTCCACCCGCAATGGCCATCCCGATGAATATCGAACCCAGCAGTCCCCAGGGCGAGGTGCCGGCGGCTTCGTCCAGCTTGAGGCCGAGCCAGGCGCCGAACGCGATCGGGACCGCGATGATGAGTCCGACCTGGCCCAGGATCGCCGCGTTCAACGCGCTCCACCCGGGGTGTGGGGAGTGGCCAAGGTTCGGTCAGTTTATCGGACGCGGCGGCGCCGCGCACGTCGCTCGCACGTCGACCTAGAGCCAGCCCTTCCGGCGGAAATAGAAGGCAAGGGTCAGGATGGCCGCGACGGTAAAGGCGATCGAGCCCCAAAAGAGCGCCGCGGACTCGTAGGGAATGATCGTGACGAAGTTCTGGCCGAAAAAGCTCGTCACCACGGTCATGACCAGCAGGATCGTGGCGACCGAGGTGAGGACCTTCATCACCTCGTTCAGGCGGTTCGACACGGACGCCAGGTTCGCGTCCACGACGTTGCTCGCGAGGTCCCGGAACGTGTCGATCTCGTCGGTCACCCGCACGACGTGGTCGTAGACATCCTGAAAATAGACCGCCTCCTGGCGCGGGAAGAAGCCGAGGTCGCCCCGCGAAAGCACCTGCAGCACGTCACGCTCGGGAGCGACGAGCTTGCGGAGGCGAAGGAGGTCGCGCTTGAGGGCGAAGAGGTCGTTGAGGGACGTCCGCAGGCCCGCGCCGGACCGGTCGTCCACCACCGCGAGCTCGAGCTCGTCGATCCGCTCGCCGTACGCATCGATGACGTTGAAGTACCCGTCGACCATGGTGTCGAGCAGGGCGTGGACGAGCATGCCGATGGTCGTGATCCGCCCCTCACGCCAGCGTTTCTCGACGGCCTGCCGCGCGGTGCAGTCGCCCTGGTGGACCGTGACAAGCGCGTTCTGCAGCACGAAGATCGACAGCTCGCGGAGGTCGAGCGATCCCGGCCCCGAGCCTTCGATGGCATAGAACACCAGGAAGTAGTGCCCTTCGTACTGATCGATCTTCGGTCGCTGATCGCGATGTTGGGCGTCCTCGACGGCCAACGGATGGAGGCCGAGCTCGTCGGCCACGAGGGCCAGGTCGGAGTCCGCGGGATCGGAGATGTCGAGCCAGGCCGGCCGGTCACGCAGCTCGGAGAGCTCGCTGGGCTGGTGCTCGGCCACCGTCGAGCCATCGCGGACGAGAAGGCGGGCGGTCAACTCAACATCACCGTGGCCCGATGCTAGCGAGGCGGGTCAGGCGGAGAAGCGGCGGACGAGCCGGACGAGCTCGTCGGCGTCGAACGGTTTGCGCAAGAACGCCTCGGCGTTGCAGCGATCGGCCTCGCGCTTGGGATCGGCCACCCCGGTGAGGATGACGAGCGGGACCCGGCGCAGGCGGGTGCGCAGCTCGCGCGCGAAGGTCGGGCCGTCGATGCCAGGCATCTGGACGTCGAGCACGATCATCGCCGGCGGATCGGTGTCGATGGCCCGCAGGGCCTCGGCGCCGTCACGGGCCACGGTCACCCGAAAGCCGTGCTCGACCAGGACCTGTCGTTCGGCGTCGAGGATCGCGGCGTCGTCGTCGACAAGAAGGATCGGACGCGACTTCCGTTCGATGAGCGCCATGCCAACCGGTCATGCAAGCGTCATGCTCAGGCCGTGCCACGTCCGAGCGGCCTCCGGGACCCGGCCGAAGTCGTGACCAAGCTCGGCGTTCCGGAGGGCCTCCCGGCGCTCCGGATCGGCGAGATCGCCAGTTACGACCGTCAGATCGAGCACCTCGCCGGGCAGCTCGACCGCGCCGAGCTCGACCTCCCGCTGCGCTTCTTCGCCGCTCGCTTCGGCCTGGTGCTCTGCTTCGCGCTCGAGGAGGTCGACGGCGCCGCGCTGGCGGCGGACCTCGTCCGCATCACCAACCCGGCCGGCGCGATCTGGGTGGTCGTCTGGAAGAAGCCCCACCTGCGCCCGGGGTGGCTGTCCTGGGATGCGGTCCAGGAGGTGCTGCTCCCGACCGGCTGGGTCGACAACAAGATCCTCTCATTCGGCGACCAGGTCTACGGAACGCGCTATGTGCTGCGGACGGCGCTCCGTCCGGCCTGACCGCGAGGTCGCCCGGTTCGCCCGGGTCCAGCGCTAGCCGGTCAGCTCAGTGGTCAGGAAGTCCACGATCCGGGCGTAGGCCTTATCGGCGTTCGCGCGCTTGGTGAAGCCGTGGCC
>JAYVCA010000238.1:0-4773 GCA_043750135.1 Chloroflexota bacterium
GCGACCGGGCCGTCGGCGGTACCGGCGGTGGCGATGACGACGGAGCCGGTCAGGGGCGCGGGGTCGCGGCGCAGCACGATCGTCCGGGCCTGGGGATGCCAGCGCGCGTCCGGCAGCGCCGCGCTCACCGCCGCGGCCTGCGCGGCGTCGCAGCGCGTCGCGAGGACCGTCGCCGAACGTTCAGCGAGGGCAGCGAAGGCGGCGCCGAGCTCGGGGACGGTCTTCCCCGCCCCGTAGATGACCTCGGCGAAGCCGGTGCGCCCCTCGCGCGCCGTGTCGAGCTTCGCGAAGCCAAGGTCGAGGTAGCCCGGCGTCTCGACGCGCGTCATGGAAGGGTGATGCCGTCAAGGCGCACCGGCGCCGGTGCGGCGGTGCTCCCGCGGCGATAGCCCTCCAGGTCGAGGGTGACGTAGCGGAACCCGAGCGCGCGGAGCTCCTGGGCGATCGTCTCGCGATGTTCGAGGACGAGCGGGATCTCCGCGGCGGCGACCTCGATCCGAGCGGTCTCGCCGTGATGGCGCACCCGCAGCTCGCGGACACCGCGGGCCTTGATCGCGCGCTCGGCGAGTTCCACCTGACGCAGGCCCTCGGCGGTGACGCGCATCCCCGTGGGAAAGCGCGAGGCAAGGCAGGCGGCGGCGGGCTTGTCGGCGGTGGGCAGACCGAGGGCCCGGCTGAGGGCGCGGACCTCGGTCTTGGACAGGCCGGCCTCGTAGAGCGGGCTGCGCACCGCGCGCTCGGCGGCGGCGCGACGGCCGTGCAGGACCTCGGCCGCGTCGTCAGCGTTATAACCGTCGACGATCGCGGCAAAGCCACGCTCCGTGAGAAATTGCTCCAGTGCGGTGAAGAGCGCATCCTTGCAGAAGTAGCAGCGGTCGGCAGGATTGCTCGCGTAGCGTTCGTCATTCAGCTCATCGGTCGCGATCTCGACCAGCTCGATCCCGATCGTCGCGGCGACCGCGCGGGCATCGCGGAGCTCGTCCTCCGGGAGGCTCGGGGACGCATCGATGACCGCGACCGCGGCCGGCCCGAGCGCGCGGTGCGCGAGCGCGCTCACCAGCGCGGAGTCGGCGCCGCCGGAATACGCGACGGCGACCGAGCCGAGGGAGGCGATGAGCGCTTCGGCCGAGGCCTGCTTGGCGGAAAGTGGATCGAGCACGACGAACAACACTACCCGCGCCCCACTTCGGTTCGATTGATAGCACTTTACATTCCAACTGTGGGAAGATGTAGTGCCATTCGATGGAAGATAAATCTCCGGAGCTCCTCGGTCCCGAACGCCTCCGGGAGGCGTTGGGGGTGCTTGGGGAGGTGCTCGCCGACCGTGGGGAACGGTCCGAGCTCGTCGTCGTCGGCGGGGCGGCGCTCGCGCTCCTGGGCTTTGTCAGGCGCACGACCCGCGGGGTCGACGTTCTCGGGTCGCGAACGGGAGACCAGGTCGTGCCATTCCGCCAGCTGCCCGACGGGCTGGCGCTCGCGGTGCGGGACGTGGCGGGGGTCCTGGATCTCGCGCCGAACTGGCTGAACGCCGGGCCCGCGAGTCTCGTCGACCTCGGTCTGCCCGATGGCTTTGTCCACCGGTTGGTCCGCCTCGACAGCGGTGCGCTCGTCCTGCATCTTGCCGGCCGCGAAGACCTCATCGCGTTCAAGCTCTACGCCGCGGTCGACGACGGTCCGCGCAGCAAGCATTTCTCCGATCTCAAGGCCCTCGACCCGAGCCCGGACGAGCTGCGTTCGGCCGCGCGGTGGGCCAAAACGCACGACACGTCGCCGGCGTTCGCGGCGGAGCTTTCGACCGCGCTGCGCGAGCTTGGTGTGGCGGACGATGACCAGTAGCGAGGCCAAGATCACGGATCGCATCCTGGGTCTGGTCTGGGATCTTTGGGCGGAGGCCGGCCTTTCGGGATGGTCGGACCGCCGCAGCGACGTCGCGGTGGACATCGAGGCGCTGATCCACTTCACCGCGGCCGTCGGCGAGCGCGATCCCCGCCTTCGCGATGAATCAACGGATTGGTGCGTGCAGTTCGGACGTCTGGTCTCGAAAGTACGTCTGAAGACGATCGCGAAGCTCGGGATCGGGACTGCGGAGCGCTTCGGGGAATACGCCGCGACGGTGAATGCGCACAGCGGCCTGACGTGGCCGGCCGGTCAGGCGACGGTCCGGGCATTTACGCCAAGCCAGCGGTCCTCGCTCGATCTCGGGCGAGCTTCGCTCATCCAGCTCCGCGCGCGTGCGATCTTCGGCGTCGCCGCACGAGCGGAGATCCTGTCAACCATGGTCATCAACCCGGTCGCGACGTACACCGGCTCCGAGCTGGCGGAGCGCACCAGGTTCGGCCGTCGTATCACCGTCGAGGCAGCCGACCTCCTGGTCCGCAGCGGACTTCTGGCATCACCGAGCGAGTCGCCGGCGCGAACGTTCGGCCTCGGGCGCGGTACGGAGATCCGTGCGCTCCTCGCCCCGGTTCCCAGCGCCAGCCGGGCGTGGCCGAGCGCGTTCCGGGTGCTCTGGGTGATCTGGCTCATCAGCGAAGAGCGGCGTCCGCAAACTGTCGCCGTCCGTGCGGTGGAAGCACGCAAGCTGCTCGCCGGGCTAGACCGTCACGCCACGCTCGCCGACCTCCCGCTGCCGCCACGGCTCGATACGAGCGCCGCCGCCTGGACGGACTACGAGCGCTGGGTGAACGGGACCCTGGAGCGGTTCGGCGCCTAACGGTCGTCGTTGTCGCGGAGCTCGTCAGCGGGGAGGCTGGGCGAGGCGTCGCATCGCCGCGGGAACCTCGAACGGGCTACGCTTCCGGCCGAAGGCGAGGGTCTGATGATGCGTTTGCTCACCGCGCTCACCGCTGCCGCGATCGCGCTGGCCGCCTGCAGCGGCGCGGCGTCCCCAGTGGCCCAGGCCCCGGCGACCGCTGCGGGCACGCCGGTCGCGGCAGCGACGCCGACCCCGACGACCCGGGCGGCCACGCCCGCCGGGCCGAACATCGCGGACGTGCTCAAGGCCGGCAAGCCGACGTACAAGGCGACCTACACCTGGTCGGTCACCGTCGGCGGCCAGACGACCACCTCCGAGCAGACCTGGTACTCCAAGGGGGCGAATACCCGGTTCGACGTCTCCGCGGGACCCGGTGCATCGGTCTCGATGTACTCGATCGCCGACGGCACCTTCATGTGCACCAGCGCCGGCGGGACCGCGTTCTGCCAGAAGACCCCGGCCGAGGCAGCCATCGCCCAGAACCCGGCAGCTGACTTTGCCATCCAGCTCCAGGGCGATCCGACCAAGTTCAACGCGTCATTCACCGGCAGCCAGTCGATCGCCGGACAGCAGGCCCAGTGCTACAGCGTGAAGTCCCTCGCCGGAGGGGCCTTCGGCGATGTGAACACCTGTTACTCGTCCGGCGGCGTCCCACTGAAGACGACGATCAGCGCCTCCGGCACGACCATGACGACGGAGGCGACGGCGTTCTCGACGACGGTGAACGACGCGGACTTCGTGCTCCCGGCGGCCGTCCGCTGACATAGGTCCCGGACTTCGTCACAGGTTCTTCGCCGCCGCCAGCAGCTGCTTGCGGTCGATGATCCGTGCGACGTAGTAGCCGAGCGAGGAGCCGGTGCCGCGCAGCTCGGCTGGCGTCAACGGGCGGCAGATGATCCGATGCTCCCCCACGCGGACCCGAAGCCACGGCCGCAACCCTTCGAGGGGTCTCAGGTCGAGATTTCCGGGGAGCGGGACTGTGGAGAGCCGATCGGCCAGCACGGCCCGCACCCGTTTCCGCATGGTCACGTCAAGCCCCCGGAAATCCTTCTCGGCCCTGGGACTGATCGCGACGTGTGCCTTCACCCCTTGGGAGACGCGCGCTTGACGCCGCGCACCGCGCGGCGCGGGAAAGGACCGCCAGGATTCCGAGCGAGGAACACATCCAGTGAGACGGCACGGGCCCCCCTTAGGTCCGCGTCCGCCCTCCGTAGGCTCGCGACGAATCGCGGGCTGTTGGCGAGGATCCAATCCTCGAGCGCGCCTTCATCGATCGGGATCATCGCCACGACCGGTCGGCCGCCGCGGGTGACGAGCGCCGCCTTCCCAGAGCGATGCACCGCGTCGACGACGCGGCTCGTGCTGCGTGCCAGCTCGCGCATGTTCACGACAGCCATCTGACCTCCCCGTGTACGTCCCTTTGTCTGACATGGTAGCAGGGAGGGTCAGCGGTCGTAGTTGAGGATCGGCGCGAGCCAGCGTTCTGTGGTCGCGAAGTCCTGGCCTTTGCGCCGGGCGTAGTCCTCCACCTGGTCGCGCTCGATCTTCCCCACTCCGAAGTACTGGGCCTGGGGGTGCCAGAAGTAGTAGCCGGACACCGCGGCGGTCGGGAGCATCGCGAAGCTCTCGGTGAGTGTGATGCCGGCGCGCTCGGTCGCCTCAAGGAGGTCGAACAGCGTGCGCTTCTCGGTGTGATCGGGACAGGCCGGGTACCCGGGGGCCGGGCGGATGCCCTGGTAGTCCTCGTGGATCAGCGCGCGGTTATCGAGATGCTCGTCCGGCGCGTAGCCCCACAGGTCGCGGCGGACCCGCTCGTGGAGCCGCTCGGCGAAGGCCTCGGCCAGCCGATCGGCGAGGGCCTTGAGCAGGATGGCGCTGTAGTCGTCGCCGTCCCGCTCCAGCTCGGCGACCTTCGCGTCCAGGCCGATGCCGGTCGTCACCGCAAAGGCGCCGACCCAGTCCTCGACCCCTGACTCGCGTGGCGCAACGAAGTCGGCGAGAGCGAGGTTGGGCTGGTC
>JAYVCA010000239.1:0-3065 GCA_043750135.1 Chloroflexota bacterium
TTCAAGGACTTCGGTCCGTCGATCGACGGCTTCTACCTGATCCCGGGCATCGCGTTCGCCATCATCATCGCGAACCTCGCGTACCTGGGCACCCGCGACCTCTACACCGCCACTCGCACCGCCGCGTAACGAACCGACCCGAAAGGAGACGCAACGTGAAGACAGCGATCGTCCACAAGAACACCGTCGTCGCGGACCCGCCGCTCGCTCAGCTCTTGTTCTCCGACCGTCGACTGGCGCCGGTCTGGTTCCTGGTCCGGATGTATGTCGGATTCAGCTGGCTTGACGCCGGCTGGCACAAGGTCATCGACACCGGCGCCAAGACGAACTACATCATCGACGGTACCGGTATCTTCGCCTTCTGGCAGCGGATCGCGGCCATCCCGGCGGCACCGGGCAAGTCGGTCATCACCTACGACTGGTACCGCAGTGCGATCCAGTTCTTGATCGACAACCACTGGGAGGCCTTCTTCGGCAAGCTCATCGCGTTCGGTGAGATCGCCGTCGGGCTCGGCCTGATCTTCGGGGCCTTCGTCGGGATTGCCGCCGTCGGCGGTGCGTTCATGAACCTCAACTTCCTGCTCGCCGGCAGCGCCAGCACCAACCCGGTGCTCCTCCTCCTCGGCTTCCTCCTGGTCCTCGCCTGGAAGACGGCCGGCTTCATCGGTCTCGACCGCGTCCTGCTTCCGATCTTCGGCACGCCCTGGCGCGGCACGAAGCTCCCGTCTCCGCCGCCGGCCCGACCCGTCGCGACCCCCGCGGTCCTCTAGAGCGCGCGCGCGCAGTCACTGCTCGCGACAAGAGGAGCGGAGAGATCCGCTCCTCTTGCGCAGCTGAACGACAGCGCCGCCGCCGCCGCCGGACCTTCGACCACGGCGGTCCCTACAGGCGCTCGGTGCGATCCGATGGCTCCGGTGGCCCCGATGGCCGCGCCGGCCTCGACGACCGGGGAAGATTGACCTGGGGCCGCTCGATCGGCTCGCGCTCGCGACCTCCTGAGAATGCGTACTTGTAGGAGAGGCCGGCGAGGCCGGCGCCGATGAGCGGTCCGATCCAATAGACGTACCAGTTGTCGAGGAAGCGGGAGACGATCCCCGGCCCGAACCAGCGTGCCGGGTTCACCGCCGCACCGGTGAGCGGGCCGCCGACGAGGATGTCGGCGGTGACAATGAGCCCGATGCCAAAGCCGGCGATCTTGGGTGCGTTCGACGATACCGCGGTACCAAAGAAGGCCCAGAGCAGGAAGACCGTCAGCACCGCTTCGATGAGGATCGCCTGCCCGGCGCCCACCCCCGGCGCGAGGCGCGGGGTGCCGAGGTGCGAGGCGTCGGCCGCGGCGAGCGAGTGGCTGAAGAACGCTTGGAGCATCAGGGCCGCGAGAAGCGCGCCGATGAGCTGCGCGGCCCAGTAGGTGAGCACGTGTGGCCAGGGGTGCTTCCCGGCGACGGCGAGGCCAAAGGTCACCGCGGGGTTGAAATGACCGCCGGAGAAGGCACCGAACACCGAGACCGCGATCGCCAGCCCGAGCCCGTGTGCGAGCGCGATCGCGAGGAGACCGCCGGGCGGCGATCCGGCGAAGGTCTGCGCGATGATCGCACCGGCGCCGATGACCAAGAACAGGAACGTGCCGGCGATCTCGGCAAACAGCGCGCGTGAGTGATCGCTCAATCGTGACCTCCAGCGCGGAAGCGCAGCGGTGATGCTAGCGTTCCGGCGTGGCCGACTTTCGTCCGGTCGAGGCGAACAAGGCGCGGATCCTGTCGATCCGCCCGGCGCCGGCGGACACCACCCCCGACAACGCGAACGCTGAGTGGGTCGAGGTCGCGGTGAACCTCGACTCCGACCTCGGGAACTGGCGCCTTCAGCATCTCCGTGCGCTCTGGCGCAACGACGTCGTGCATCCGGTCGACTGGACCTGGGTCTACACCTGGGGCTCGCCGGCGTTCGTCCGCGAAGGGGAGATCTATCGCATCCACTCCGGCTCGCAGGTCCGCGCCGCCCTTCACCCGCTCTCCGACGATCGGACCCCCGGCCGCAAGCACGTGTACGCGGCCGGAGCGGTCGCCACGGCCCATGTCATGTGGGAGCGTGGGGACTATGTCCGCCTGGTCGACGCATTCGGTACGGTCATCGACGAGGTCGTCGTGTGGCCGGAAGAGCCTACTGAGCCGGCCGGTACTCCTTCGTCCGGAGCGAAAGCTTCCGGATAACGTCTTCGAGCACGGTCACCCCGATCCCCGGGCCGGTCGGGACGGCCATCGTCCCATCCGCGGCCACGGTGAACGGCTCTCCGATGATCTCGGTCTCGAAATAGCGCTCCGACGCTGAGACGTCGCCCGGAAGGCGGAAGTTCGGCAGCGACGCGAGCTGCACGTTGTGCGCGCGGCCTATCCCCATTTCGAGCATCCCCCCGCACCACACCGGGATGTTGTGGTCGGCACAGACGTCGTGGATGCGCTTCGCCTCGGTGAACCCGCCCACTCGCCCGGGTTTGACGTTCACCACGCGGGTCGCGTCAAGCTCGATCGCCTTGCGCGCGTCGTCCGCCGAGTGGATGGACTCGTCCAGGCAGATCGGCGTTGTGATCTGCTTCTGCAGCGCCGCGTGATCGACGATGTCGTCGTGGGCCAGCGGCTGCTCGATCATCGTCGGGTGGTAGGCGTCGATCCTCCGGAAGAGCGGCGCGTCGGCGAGCGCATAGGCAGAGTTCGCGTCGAGCATGAACGGCAGGTCAGGGAAACGGTTGCGGATCGCCTCGGCGAAGTGGCCGTCGGCCCCGGGCTTGATCTTCACCTTCACCCGCTGGTAGCCGGCGGCAAGCTCGCGCTCGATCGTGGCGATGAGCGCCTCCGGGGTGGGGTGGATGCCGATCGCGACGCCGCACAGGATCCGCTCGCGGGTCCCTCCCAGGAGCGATCGCAGCGGCACGCCGCGTTGCTTGGCCGCCAGATCCCAGATCGCCATCTCGATCGTGGCCTTGGCCATCCGGTGCTCGCGGATCCAGCCGAGCCGCTCGGCAGTCTCGGTGGGCTCGGCGAGCTCGGTCCCGACGAGGCGGGGGAGGA
>JAYVCA010000240.1:0-12939 GCA_043750135.1 Chloroflexota bacterium
AGCTCCGGGCCGCGCGCCGCGGTCACGTCGGCACCGTCGAAGATGACGGTGCCGCTGGTGGGCTCGACCAGCCGATTCAGGCACCGCAGGAGGGTCGACTTCCCCGAGCCGGAAAGGCCGAGGAGCACGACGAACTCGCCCTTGGCGATGTCGAGCGTCACGCCATCGAGGGCGCGGGTCCCGTTTGGGTAGACCTTGACCAGATCCCGGACGGAGAGCACGGTGGGCACCGACGCAGTAAAACAGAAGGCCGGCCGGTCTCCCGGCGGCCTTCTGTCGTTCTGGCGAAAATGGCGGTCGAGGTGAACCTGATCTAGGGCGCCTTCGTCGGCGTCGGGGTGGGGGTCGCGACCGGGCGCGCGGTCTTGGCGGCCTCTCCGGCCACGTCGACGCCGGCGAGCTTGGCCGCGTCCTTGATCGGGTCGTAGAACGATCTGTCGACCGCCTTGAGGCCGTCCCAGGCGAAGAGGTCCTTGTAGTTCTTCTTGCCCCCGTCGGTGTCCGCGTAGTCAAGGAGCGCCTGGGTGACCTGCTTCGCGAGGTCGGCCGGGAAGCCCTTGCGGAGCGCGATCCCGTCGTTCGGGATCGGTCCGGCAGTGTCGATGACCTTGGTCTTCGCGACGATGTCCGCCGGCATGCCGGCATTCGTGCGGACGTCGATGAACGTCGCGGCCGCGTCGACCTGGCCGCTGTAGACCGCGAGCGCGGCCTTGTCGTGCCCGCCGGCGAAGATGAAGTTGTTCGCGCCAAAGAATGTCTTGGGGTCCTCGCCACCCTTCTGCTTGATGAGCAGGGAGGGGAAGAGGTAGCCGGACGCCGACAGCGTGTCGACGAAGGCGAACTTCTTGCCCTTGAGGCTCTTGATGTCGGTGTACGGGCTGTCGCTCTTCACCAGGATCTGCGACTTGTACGTCGTCGAGAGCTGGCCCGTGTCGTCCTTGCGGAGCGCCGCGATGATCGGCTCGCCGCAGCCCTTGTCGAGCAGCAGCGTCATCTGTAGCGGCGCGATCGCGGCGACGTCGGTCTGGCCGGAGCACATCCCTTCGATCTGCGCCGCGTAGCTCGTCGGAATGACGACCTTCCAGCGCAGGCCCGTGGCCTGGCCGAGGGCGGACGCGATCGCGTTGCCGCTCGTGGTGAGGCGCGCGATGTCCTGAGACGGTGTGAACGCGAGGATGATCGGCCGCTCGAATGATCCGAGGCGCGGACCGTTGCTGGCGGCAGCGCCTGATGCCGCTGGCTGACCGCTCGACCCGCCGCCGCATGCGGTGATGAGAACGACGGCGGCCAGCGCCCACCCGAGCGGACCGCGGAGCGTACGAAGCATGGACCCCTCCTTCGATGATGGAAGCAGCCCTATCATAGTGACGCTCATGACCTTTTTGACCAAGCTCGACGCGGCTGTCCGCGCGCGGGACAGCATCATCTGCGTCGGGCTCGACCCCGAGCCGGAGCGCATCCCGACCCACTTGGGGACCGGCGCGCAGGCCGCGGTCCGTTTCCTTCGCAAGATCGTGAATGCGACGAGCGACCAGGTCTGTGCTTACAAACCGAACCTCGCATTCTTTGAGCGGTATGGCAGCGCCGGCGCGGACATCCTCGCGCTGACGCTCCAATCGATCCCGACCGATATCCCGGTCATCCTCGATGGCAAGCGCGCGGACGTCCCGAACAGCGCCACGGCGTATGCCCGCTCGCTGTTCGAGCGCCTAAAGGCCGACGCGGCCACGGTGCCCCCCTATATCGGACTGGATTCGATCGCGCCGTTCTGCACCGCCGGATTCGCGCTCGTCCTGGCGCGCACGAGCAATCCGGGCGCGCGCGACTTTCAGGACCTGGTCATCGACGGACGGCCCCTGTACGAGCACGTCGTCGAGCGCGTGGTCGCGTCATTCCCGGCCGAGGTCTGCGGGTTCGTCGTTGGATCCACCTACCCGGAGGAGTCGAGGCGGATCCGTGAGCTTGCGCCGGACCGGCTGTTCCTCATGCCCGGCGTGGGAGCCCAGGGTGGCGACGTGTCTGACGCGATCGTCGCCGCGCTCGACGCACGAGGTGGTGGCGTCGTGCCGTCAGCCTCCCGCTCGGTCCTCTACGCGTCGATCGACACGGACTTCGAGCAGGCCGCTGCGGCGGCCGTGGACACCCTGCGGCGTCAGGCCAACGATGCTCGGAAGGCCGGGGTCCGCTGATGTTCGGCATCGGGACCGAGGAGCTCATGCTCATCCTGGTCATCGCCCTGGTCGTGCTCGGGCCGGAGCGGATGCCGAAGCTCGCTCGAGACCTGGGCCGGATGGTCGGCGATTTCCGGCGCACCAGCGACGAGCTCCGGAACGAATTCCTCAACGCTGACAAGATCATCGACATCGCCGCCACCAGCGCCTCCACGCCGGCCATCGCTCCATCCGGAGCGGCTTCGCCTTTTGCCGAAGCGGCTTCACCAGTTGCCGGAGCGGCTTCGCCAGTTGGCGAGACCGCGCCCTCCAGTGGCGCGGAAGGCGTGGCGCCGGCGACGCTGGTCGACATCGGCGTTCCGCTGAGCGCCGAAGCCCTCCTGCAACCGGGCGAAACGCCGCCGGCGACCGACCCGGACGGCACGACCGTCCCGCCAGCAGCGGTCACCGCGGGCGGCGCGGCCGTGCCCGCCGCACCCGCCGTACCCGCGGACCCCGACGAGACGCTCTTCGATCGCGAGGCGCGGGAGGCGCACGAGCGGCTTGGGGATCCGGCGCGAGCGCGGCAGGCCGCGGCTGAGGGATGGAAGACCCCCTCCGATGAGGCCGGCACGACGGACCGTTGGGGCTAGCAGGGACACCGGCCGATCTCGCTTTATACTGAGGTCGTTCGAGCGCCCCCCGCTCTCGGGGTGCGCTTTTTTCTCGCCTGAGTGGAGGATCACCCGTCTAGATGACCCGTGTCTGGCCGTGGCTCATCGGGCTCATCGCCATCCTGGCGGTGTTCGTCGATATCCCGAAGCATCAGATCTCGTTCCCGTTCGACTGCCCCGGGGTCTGCTTCGGCGGCAGCTCGTTCACCGAGATCAAGACCCACCTTGGCCTCGATCTTCAGGGCGGCACCCAGCTCGTCCTTCAGCTGCGCCCGGACAAGCTGTCGGCACCGTCCACGACGCCGCTGGACGTGCTGAGCGCGCAGGCGCAGAAGGTCATCGATCGGCGCATCAACTCGCTCGGGGTGAGCGAGCCGGTGATCCAAGGCCTGGGGACGGACAAGATCCTCCTCGAGCTCCCCGGGGTGTCCGACCTCAAGCAGGCGCAGGAGATCGCGACCCGCCAGGCATTCCTCGAGATCAAGGTCCCGGTGAAGGACGCGAACGGCCAGGTCCAAAGCGGACAGTTCAAGTCGCTCGAGCCGCCGCTCACCGGCGCGAACCTGAAGCCCACATCGGTCCAGTTCCAGGGCGCGACGAACGTGCCGGTCGTGGGCTTCGCGTTCGACTCACCTGACGACGCCCGCTGGGTGCAGCTCTCCAAGGACTATCTGAACGAGCCGGTCCAGATCACCCTCGACGGCAAGCAGATCTCCGCGCCGGTGATCCAGGTCGTGTTCACCAGCGGGAGCGGCGTCATCTCGGGCAATTTCACCACGCAGTCGGCGAAGGAGCTCTCGACGCTGCTGAACTCCGGCGCGCTGCCGGTGCCGCTCGAGATCATCCAGTCGACTCGGGTCGAGCCGACCCTGGGCAAGGATTCGGTCCAGCGCAGCCTCGTCGCCGGCGTGATCGGGCTTCTGCTGGTCGTGCTGTTCATGATCGCGTACTACCGGCTGCCCGGCGTCATCGCCGTGCTGGCGCTGTTCTTCTACACCGCCCTCACGTACGCGATCTTCCGGCTTGTGCCGGTCACCCTGACCCTTGCCGGCATCGCCGGCTTCATCCTCTCGATCGGCATGGCCGTCGACGCGAACGTGCTCACCTTCGAACGCCTGAAGGAGGAGCTGCGAGCCGGCAGGTCGCTCCGGGTCGCGCTGGATGAAGGCCGCCGCCGGGCGTTCCCCTCGATCCTGTACTCGAACCTGGCGACGATCCTCACCGCCGCGATCCTCTTCTACTTCGGGACCGGGACGGTGAAGGGCTTCGCACTGACCCTTGCGATCGGTGTCGCGGTGTCGTTCTTCACAGCGGTCATCGTCACCCAGATGCTCCTACACGCGACCCTCGACCGCCCGTCGCTTCGCCGCCGCTCGCTGTGGGGCGTCGAGGACCGCTCGGGTGAACCGCGTGATGGGGCGGCGTCCGCCCCGGTGCGGGCCTGATGCTCTTCAACTTCGTCGAACGCAAGCCGTGGTACTTCCTCCTTTCGGGGCTGCTCATCGTGCCGGGGGTCATCTTCCTCGCGCTCGGCGGGCTCAAGCTCGGGATCGAGTTCAAGGGTGGCACCCTGCTCGACGCGCGTTTCGACAGCCCGCCAGCGGCGACCGCGGTCCACGACGTCATGGCCGGAGTCGGACACCCAGAGGCGGTCGTGCAGGGCGCCGAAGGCGGCCGGATCCAGATCCGCACGGTCGAAATGCAGCCGAAGGAGATCGCCGAGGTCCAATCGGCGCTCACCGCGAAGTTCGGCGCGAACCTGAAGGACATGAACAGCTCGGTCGTGAGCCCGTCGTTCAGCACCGAGCTGGTCGGCAATGCGGTCCGCTCGATCGCCGCCGCATCGGTCGTCATCGTTCTGCTCATCGCCTTCGCGTTCAAGGAGTTCGGCTGGTCGGCGTTCCGCTATGGGATCGCCGCGATCATCGCGCTGCTCCACGACGCGCTCATCGTCCTCGGACTCTTCGCGATCCTGGGCTACTTCTTCAACGTCGAGGTGGATAGCCTGTTCGTCACGGCGGTCCTCACGATCATCGGATTCTCGGTGCACGACACGATCGTGGTGTTCGACCGGATCCGGGAGAACCTCCGGTTGAACCGGGGCGAGGCGCTCAACCCGGTGATCAACTTCTCGATCATGCAGACCCTCGCCCGCAGCGTCATCACCTCGCTCACGGTCGTCCTCACGCTCCTGGCGCTCTACCTGTTCGGTGGGTTCTCGATGCGGAACTTCGCGCTGGCGCTGCTCGTCGGCATCGTGTCCGGGACCTACTCGTCGATCTTCAACGCGAGCCAGATCGTCTCGCTCTGGCAGGAGCTCGAGGACAAGATCCGTCACCGTGGGAGCGCGACCGCGCGCACCAGTCCGACCGTCTAGGCGCGACGGTCTCGCGCGCGGCGGCGCTCTAGCGCGCGTAGGCCTTCGCGAGCTGTTGGAGGGTCACGAACCGCACCGGGCCGCGGTCCGCGTCATAGCGGAGCGCGTCGAAGGTATGCAGGTACGCCTCGATGGCCGCGCGTTCGGCCGGCACGATCGTCCCCGGGTGGCTCACCAGGTCGATCGTTCGCCGCTCGGTCGCGACCTGACCGGGTCCGGCGAAGAGGCCCTGCGCGGCCCGGATGTACGGCTGGATCGAAGCGACGGTGGCGGCATAGGTGTTCGGTCCGATCGTCGGTGACTCCAGCAGCGGCAGGTCCCCCGGAGCATTGGCGTCGGTGCGGGACGGGTAATACGGCTGCGCGTCCGGCCGGAGGGTCCAGGGGAACGGGATCCGGCCGATCGGGGGCGCCGAAGCGGGCACCGCCGTGCAATCGACGGTGAAACCAGCAGCGACGGCGGCGCGGAGCGTCGCGGCGTCGCCGATGTCCCCGCCGGCGCGGAACGAGGTCGGCCGGGGGAGGCCGTGCTCCACCATGAGCCGGCTGCCGTAGGCTATGAGCGTTCGCTGATCCTCCTCGGGATAAGCGGTGAGCGGCACGTCGTACCCGTCCCCGCGTCCGGCCCAGCTCGGCGCCAGTCGGGGGACCAGGCCGGCCGCACGGACGTAGTCGGTCCAAAGATGCAGGTGAAGTCCGACCTCGTCGCCCTTCGCGAGCCGGCTCTTCGTCCAGGCGAGCATCGCCTCCTGGCGCTCGGCGCTCACCTGATCGGTCGTCCAGGCGCGCGGATTCCAGAAGACGACCATTGGGACGCGGAGGCCGTCCGCGATCGCGGCGGCGTTCGCCAGCTCAGCGTCGCCGGAGGCGTCACCCTCGAAGTCCAGGGTCCACACGACGTATTCGGGCGCCGAGAGGCGAACGACCGCGCGACCGGCGATCGCCCCCGCGGTGTCGCCGACCCGCTCGAGGACCCGGATCTCGTAGGTCCCGGCGGGGATGCCGGTGAGCGGCAGTACTCCGGCCCACTCGCCTCCGCTTTCGCGGGCGAGCGCGACCGGGGCGCCGCGCTCGCCGATCGTCGCCGTCGGCGCGCCGGCCGACGGATCGGCGGAGAAGGTGGCCCGGACGCGTACGACGGGCGCATCGAGGCCGTCAGGCAGGGTGTACCACTGGCGATCGGTCGTCACCGTCGCCGGGATCAACGCGGTCAGTCGGGCGGGGACCGTCGGGGCGGACGAGCCGGACGGCGCGACGCTCGGCGACGCGGTCGCGGCCGGCGCGGGACCGCAGGCCGCGACCGCCAGGGCGCCGGCCAATGCCCATGCCGGATACTTGATGGTCAGATGCCCCTTCTCCCCGATCGTCGCTGGATCCTGCCAAAGGCGAAAGAGGCCGCTGCCCCCGATGGTATCCCCAGCCTCGTCGCGCAGATCCTGCGGACCCGCGGCCTCGGCGACGGCGAGATGCCGGCCTTTCTCACACCGAGCGCGAGCGATGACGGCTTACCGATGCTCGATCTCGACCGTGCGGTGGACCGGCTGAAGCGTGCGCTCGCGGCTGGCGAGCGCATCGTCGTCTATGGCGACTATGACGTCGACGGCATCGCCGGCGCGGCGATCCTCGTTCGGGCGTTCGGTCATCTTGGCGTGGGCGTCTCGGCATACATCCCCAACCGCTACGAGGAGGGCTACGGCCTCAACGCCACGGCCCTTCGGCAGCTCGCCGCGGATGGCGCCCGGGTCATCGTGACCGTGGATTGCGGGATCACGGCGGTGAGCGAGGCCCAGGTCGCGCGCGAGCTGGGGGTCGACCTCATCATCACCGACCACCATCATCCGCCGGCGATATTGCCGGAGGCCTATGCCCTGGTGAATCCCCGAAGGCCCGGCGACCCTTCGCCCGATAAGGACCTGGCGGGCGCGGGGGTCGCGCTCCGCCTTGCCCGTGCGCTCATCGGGCCTGTCGGCTCCGCGATCCGCGAAGGTGAGCTCATTCAGCTCGCGGCGCTCGCGACGGTCGCCGACGTGGTGCCGCTCCTGGGCGCGAATCGGGCCATCGTCGCGGCCGGCCTGCGAGCCCTCAACGCCGCCCCGCTCATCGGCATCAAGGCGCTCATGGATCGCAGCGGCCTCCGGGCCGGGCGCGTCGGAGCATCCGACATCGGGTTCGGCCTCGGTCCGCGGCTGAACGCCGCTGGGCGCATTGCCGATGCCGAGGATGCGCTCCAGCTCCTCCTGACCGCCGATGCGGAAGAAGCCCGGACCCTCGCCGACCGCCTCGAGGAGAAGAATGCCGAGCGCCAGAAGCTCACCAACGAGGTGGTCCGTGGCGCGCGTGAGCGGGCGATCGACCAGGGCGAGGCCTGGGTGACGGTGGTCGCCGACGCGCTCTGGCCGGCCGGCATCGTCGGTCTTGCGGCGTCGCGGCTGGTCGAGGATCACGCCCGGCCGGCGATCGTCATCGCGCTCGACGGCGATGAAGGGAAGGGGTCATGCCGATCGATCGCGACAGTGCATATCGCCCAGGTGCTCGACGCCTGCGACGATCTCCTCATCAAGCACGGCGGCCACGCGATGGCCGCAGGGTTCTCGATCCGGGCCGCCGATATCCCGGCGTTCCGGGAACGCCTCGACAGGGTCGTCCGTGACGTGCTCGGCGGCGTTCGGCCTGTCCCGACGCTGCGGGTCGACGCTGAGATCGAAGCCGCCTCTCTCACGCCGCGACTGGCCCTCGAGCTCGCGCTGCTCGAGCCCTGTGGCGCCGCGAACCCGCGACCGCACCTTCTCCTGCGCGACGTGAAAGTGCACGGGGTCCGTCAGGTCGGAGCGGATAGCGATCATCTCCGCTGCAAGATGACCGTCGGACGGTTCACCTTCGACGCGATGGCCTTCCGGCGCGGTGACCGAGCCGATGCGATGACGAGCGAAGGTCGGGTCGACGCGGTGGTCACGATCGGGACGGGCCTCCGCGGCTTCGTCGAGCTCGAGCTCCGCGATTTCGGCGCCGTTGGCACCGCCGCGACGATGGTGGCCGCGGTCGGGATCGCCTGATGGGCCCGCTGTCCTCCGACCACACCGGATTTGCGGCGCGGATCGTGAGCGTCGCCGATCGCCTGCGCTCGCGGAACGCCATCGATGGCGACACCGTGGCGGCGGAGCTCCTGAAGCACTATCCGGACGGGGACGCCGAGCTGGTCCGGCGCTCCTACGGGTACGCCGCCGATGCGCATGACGGCCAGCGGCGCGTGTCCGGCGGTCCGTACATCGAGCACCCCGCGGCGGTGGCGCTGCTCCTGGCGCAGCTCGGCCTCGACCCTGCGGCGATCGCCGCCGCGTTCCTCCACGACGTCCCCGAAGACACCCCACGGACCAATGAGGACATCCGGCGCGAGTTCGGTGACGAGATCGCCCGGCTGGTCGAGGGCGTCACCAAGCTCTCGCAATTCTCCGGGAAATCCTCGGACGAGCATCAGGCCGAGAACATCCGGAAGATGTTCCTGGCGATGGCTGATGACCTCCGGGTCGTCGTGATCAAGCTCGCTGACCGGCTGCACAACATGCGGACGCTGGGTGCGCTCCCGCCGGAGAAACAACAGCGGATCAGCAAACAGACCCTGGAGATCTACGCGCCGCTCGCGCACCGCCTCGGGATCTGGCAGATCAAATGGGAGCTGGAAGATCTGGCCTTCAAGTACCTCGAGCCCGAGCAGTACAAGGACCTCGCCGAGATGCTCGCGTCCCGGCGGCAGGTCCGCGAGCGGTTCATCGATTCGACGATGAAGGTCCTGGGCTCGGAGCTCGAGCGGGCTGGGGTCAAGGCCGAGCTCTCGGGCCGCGCAAAGCACATCTGGTCGATCGCCCAGAAGATGCGCCGAAAGAAGGTCCAGTTCAGCGAGGTGTACGACCTGCTCGCGATCCGGGTCATCGTCGAAGACGTCCCGGCCTGCTATGCGGCGCTCGGCGTGGTGCATACCCTCTGGCCCCCGATCCCGAACCAGTTCGACGACTACATCGCCGTGCCGAAGAACAACATGTATCAGTCCCTCCACACCGCCGTGATGGGGCCGGACGGGCAGCCGCTCGAGATCCAGGTCCGGACCCAACAGATGCACGCCCTCGCCGAGTACGGGATCGCCGCGCACTGGCGATACAAGGAAGGCGGCAAGGCCGACCCGGGGTACGAGTCGAAGCTCGCCTGGGTCCGTCAGCTCATGGAGTGGCAGCACGATGTCGTTGACGCGACCGAGTTCGTCGAGTCCCTCAAGGTCGACGTGTTCCAAGATCAGGTGTTCGTCTTCACCCCGAAAGGCGAGGTGAAGGACCTGCCGTCCGGCGCGACGCCGATCGACTTCGCCTACCGCATCCACACCGACATCGGCCATCGAACGATCGGCGCGAAGGTGAACGGTCGGATCGTGCCGCTCGACCGCCGGCTGCACTCCGGGGACATCGTCGAGATCGTCACGAGCAAGGCGGCGCGCGGACCGTCGCGTGACTGGATCCCGATGGTCCGGACGCCGGGTGCACGGGAAAAGATCCGGCAGTGGTTCAAGCGCCAGCAGCGCGAGGAGAACATCGCGCACGGCCGTGAGCTGCTGGACAAGGAGACGAAGCGGATCGCCCAGCGTCCCCTGTCGGATATCGCGGAGGCGGATCTGCAACGGGTGACCGAGAAGCTCAACCTCCACGACGTCGACACGCTCTTCGCGTCGCTCGGCTACGGGGCGATCTCCGCGGCACAGGTCATCACGCGCCTGGGGATCGTGGATGACGAGGAGCTCGCGATCCCCGAGATGGCTCCGCCGGCCCCGCCGTCGACCGCCCGCGGCGGCGTGCGGGTGAAGGGCGTCGACGATCTCCTCGTCCGCATCGCGGTCTGCTGCAACCCGGTGCCAGGGGATCCGATCCTTGGCTACATCACCCGAGGCCGCGGGGTCACCGTCCACCGCGGCGACTGCGCGAACGTCCGGGGAAGCTCGGAGAGGGAGCGTCATGTGGAGGTCGAGTGGGAGCTGCGGACCGCGCGGACCTATCCGGTCGCGATCCGCATCCAGGGTTGGGACCGCGACGGGTTCTTGCGCGACATCGCCGCCGTCATCAGCGAGAACCAGGTCCAGATGGTCAGCCTCGCCGCGAACGTGAACGCTGATCGGACCGCGACGGTGAACGCGACCCTGCAGGTGACGAGCGTCGAACAGCTGTCCCGAGTGCTGGCCAAGCTCGAGGGGGTCCGCGATGTTTCGTCGGTGCGTCGCGACGGGCGGTAGCGCGGATGATCGCTAGCGCATCACCTCGAGCAGCGGACCCACATCGCGGTGGAACGTGTCGAGCTCGACGAGCGGCTTTTCGGCCAGTGCCGGGATCCGCCCGTTCACGCCGTCCTCGTACGTCGGGAGTGCGCACTGGTAGTAGATCCCGGTCGGGATCGGATCGGTCTCATACGAGCGGCCCACCGCCGCGGCCTTCTTGGCGATGATCTCCTCTTTGTCGGAGGGATCCTTTACGACGCCGTCGTAGCCCTGCTCCTCGAGCTTGTATAGCCGGCTCTTCTTCTCCGGCAGGTCGGCGCCCTCGTACCACTCCTTGGTGTACAGGTCGTTGTACGTCGGGCAGGTCTGAAGCACGTCGACGACAGCCGAGCCCTTGTGCTGGATCGCCTTGACGATGATCCCGGCGAGGTACTTCGGCTCGAGCGCGTAGGCCCGAGCGATGAAGGTGTAGCCCGAGGCGATGGCCATGGCGATCGGATTGATGCCGTCCTGGATCGCCTGCTCGGGCATCGACTTGGTCTTCTTGCCCTTGGACAGGGTGGGTGAGGCCTGGCCCTTGGTGAGACCGTAGACGTTGTTGTTGTGAACGATGTAGGTGAAGTCGAGGTTCCGACGACCGGAGTTCACGAAGTACCCAGCGCCTATCCCGTAGCCGTCCCCGTCGCCGCCCATCGCGAGCACGGTGACGCCGCTGTTCGCAAGGCGCCCGCCGGTCGCCGTTGGGAGCACCCGACCGTGCAGGGTGTGGAAGCCGTAGGCCTTGATGTAATGCGGCGTCTTCCCCGAGCAGCCGATGCCGGAGAAGCAGGCGACCTTGTCCGGGTCAAGACCCAGCTGCGCGAGGGCCATCTGGACCCCGGTAAGAATGCCGAAGTCGCCGCAGGCGGGGCACCAGTCGTTGTGCAGATCGGACTTGTAGTCCTTGGCCGTGAGCTTGGGTGGAGCGGGCTTCGAGCCGAGGTCAACGGACACTGGTCATCACCGGTCCCGGCTTCCCGCCGGCGAGGACGGCATCGAGCGCGCGCACGAGCTCGTCCTCGCTGAACGGACGACCGTCGTATTTCAGGATCTGGTCCTCGATGAGGATGCCGGTCTGCTCGCGGATGAGGTGGCCGAGCTGCGCCCCGTAGTTCTCTTCGACCAACACGAGCCGCTTCGCCTTCGCCAACTGCGCGGCCACGCGTTCGGTGGGGAACGGCTTCATCAGCCGTACCTGCAAGAAGTTCACGCGCTTGCCCTGCTCCGCGAGCACGGCCATCGCGTCTTCGATCGTGCCCTTCGTCGAGCCCCAGGCGACGACGGTGAGGTCCGCCTCCGCGGGGCCCCAGAGAGCGCAGGTCTGGTCGGCCGGGATCGCCGCGAGGAGCAGATCGAGCTTTCCCATGCGTTTGTGCATCATCGCCATGCGCATCTCGACGCCCTCGGTGATGTGGCCGTCGGGGTCGTGCTCGTCGGTCGTGCTCCAGAAGCGGCCGCCGGGGAGTCCAGGACGGCTCCGTGGGGAGATCCCGTCCTCGGTCACGGCGTAGCGCAAGTACTCCGGCGCGTCGTCACCGCTCCCATTCGCGTTGTGGCCGTTGCCGCGGATCCGCACGAGCTGCTCGCCGTTGTCCCGTGCGTCGGTCCACTCGCTCCCGGTGAACTGCTTGCCGCGGTCGATCTCCGGGTACGTGAGCTCGAGCTCGTCGATCGTGATGTACGCCGCGGCGAGCTTCTTGTCGGTGAGCACGATGACCGGCAGCTGATAGTGCTCGGCCCAGTTGAACGCCGAAAAGGTGTCCTGGTACGCCTCATTCAGGTCACCGGGCGCGATGACCACGTGCGGGAAGTCCCCCTGCGCCGGATGGAGGACGAACTGGAGATCACCCTGCTCCTGTCGCGTCGGGAGACCGGTCGAGGGGCCGCCGCGCTGGTACATCGTGATGACCGGTCCCGGTGCCTCGGTGATCGCGGCGAAGCCGATGCCCTCAACCATGAGCGCGAAACCCGGACCGCTCGTCGCGGTCGCGGAGCGAACGCCCATGTGGGCGGCGCCGACGGCCATGTTGATCGAGGCGATCTCGTCCTCGCATTGGACGACGAGCAGGTCGAACTCGCGCTGATGGCGCTCGAGGTAGACCGACTCGTCGGTCGCCGGCGAGATCGGGTAGTAGGTCTGGAAGTGACAGCCGGCCTTGAGCTTGGCGATCGCGTGGATCTCGTATCCCTTTGCCAGGAGCCGCGCCTCCGGCTTGGTGTGCGGCTTCAGTCGGTAGGGGAAGGTCTCCTGTCCGGTGGTCTTCACGTGCTCGGCGACGTACTCCATCGCCAAGCGCGCGGCGCGAACATTCAGCTGGCCGACCTCGTTCCGCTTGCCCTTGAACTGGCCGAGGATCACGTCGGCGACGAGGTCGAACGGGTACTCGCAGAGCGCGAGCGAGGCGCCGAGGCCGACGGTGTTCTTCATGACCTCGTACCGGCGGGCCTG
>JAYVCA010000241.1:0-26024 GCA_043750135.1 Chloroflexota bacterium
GGAGGTTCTCGTCGACGACTGCGGTGCGGAACTCGTGCTCGAGCACGCCCTCCCACTCGGCCTTCACCTCATCCGGGGTGATCGTCGCGCCATCGATGCAGAACTTCGCAAGGGCTTCGTCGCGGACCTCGTCCATGCCGGCCTCGCGAAGCGCCTTGTCCGGATTGCGGAGCTTGGAGCGCAGGCGATCGGCGAAGAACTGGTGGACCGGGCCGAGCTTGGCTTCGTCGCGCGCCGCCTGCGCGGGCGTGAGCTTGGGCTTGCCCGCGGCACGCCGGAGCTCTTCCTGCGCCTCGCAGAGCTTCGCGATGCCCTGCTGGGCGAGCGCCAGCGCTTCGACCAGTCGGTCCTCGCTGATCTGCTTTGCCCCGGCCTCGACCATCATGATCGAGTCCTTGGTGCCGGCGACCACGAGGTTGAGGTCGCTGTCGGCCAGCTGCTGGATCGTCGGGTTCAGGAACAGCTTCCCGTCCACGGTCCCGACCCGGACGCACCCGATCGGGCCCTCGAAGGGCGCGTTCGAGATGTGGAGCGCGGCGGAGGCGGCGTTCACGGCGAGGACGTCGTAGTCGTTCTCCTGGTCGGTCGACCAGGCGGAGACGACGACCTGGACGTCGTTGCGGAAGCCCTTCGGCCAGAGCGGCCGGATCGGGCGGTCTACCAGGCGGGCGGTCAGGATCCCCTCCTCCGACGGCCGGCCCTCACGGCGCGGGAACGATCCGGGGATCTTTCCGGCGGCGTAGAGGCGCTCTTCGAAGTCGACCGTCAGGGGAAAGAAGTCGATGCCGGGGCGAGTCGACTTCGAGACCGTGCCGGCGGCAAAGACGACGGTGTCCCCGTAGCGAACGGTGACCGCACCGCCGGCCTGCGCGGCGAACTTGCCGGTCTCGAAGGTCAGAGGCTTGTCGCTGATGGTCGCTTGAGAGCGGGTGATCGCCATGTGTCTTCTATCTCTCGGGCATCCCCGTCGCAATGCACCGGACCCCGCCATCGAGGCGGGGTCCATCGCCAAAAGGCCGCTCCGCTTACCGGCGCAGACCGAGTCGCCCGATGATCTCCTGGTAACGCTCCGGGCTCATGCGGTGCAGGTATGCGAGCAGCCGCCGACGCCGACCGACCATCATGAGGAGGCCCCGACGACTGTGATTGTCGTGCTTGGCGCTCCGGAGATGCTCGGTCAGGTGTTTGATCCGTTCGGTGAGGAGTGCGATCTGGACCTCCGGCGAACCGGTGTCCTGGTCATGCTGACGGTAGGTCGCGATGACCTCACTTCTGATGGTCGGATCTGCGAGCGGCACCCGTTGTCCTTTCCTGGATCCTTTGGATCTCTTTCTTCGAGGTCATTCTACCCGATAGCGGCTTCGGTGTCACAAAAGCGGACATAATCGAGCCCCATGGCTGCAGCTCCTTCGGGTCCGCTCGCCGGTGTCCGCGTCGTCGAGCTGGGGATGATGATCGCCGGGCCGTTCGCCGGGCGGATCCTGGCCGACCTTGGCGCGGAGGTCATCAAGGTCGAGGCCCCCGAGAAGGGCGATCCCCTCCGCGACTGGAAGCACCTTCACGACGGGACCTCGCTCTGGTGGAGGGTGCAGTCGCGCAACAAACGGGTCGTCACCGCGGACCTGCGCCGCCCGGAGGGTCAGGCGCTCGTCCGGGCGCTGGTCGACAAGAGCGACGTGCTCCTCGAGAACTTCCGGCCTGGCACGCTCGAGCGCTGGGGCCTCGATCCGGAACTGCTCCGGGCGGCCCGCCCCGAGCTGGTGGTCGTTCGCATCTCCGGCTTCGGCCAGACCGGGCCGTACCGCGGACGCACCGGACTGGGCGCGGTCGCCGAGGCGATGGGCGGCATCCGCTATACGACCGGACAGCCCGAGGCGCCTCCGTCGCGCACCGGCGTCTCACTTGCCGACGAGGTCGCCGCGCTCTTCGCGGTCATTGGCGCTCTCGCCGGACTGGTGCGCCGCGGCTCGGCCGGCCGGGGGGATGTCGTTGATGTCGCGCTGTACGAGGCGGTCTTCGCGCTCATGGAGGGCGCGATCACGGAGTACACGTATTCCGGCGAGATCCGGGAGCGCTCCGGAGGCTCGTACCCGGGCGTCGCTCCGAGCAACACCTACCTGACGGCCGACCACAAGTTCGTCGTCATCGGCGGGAACAGTGACGAGCTGTTCGTCAGGCTCATGGCGGTCATCGCCCGTCCCGATCTCGCCGCGGTGCCGCGCTACCGGACGAACCCCGGCCGGGCCGCCGACGCGGCCCTGCTGGATGAGGCGATCGGGGTCTGGACCGGTGAGCATGAGCTGGTCGACTGTCTTCGCGCGCTCGAAGCCGCGGGCGTGCCGGCGGGGCCGATCTACTCCATCCGCGACATCGCCACCGACCCGCAGTACGCCGCGCGCGACATGCTCCTCGAGCGAACGCTCGACGACGGCACACGGGTCGTCATCCCGGGTATCGTCCCCCGGTTGAGCGAAGCCCCCGGCCAGGTCCGTCATCTGGGTCCGGTCGCGCTCGGCAGCGACAACGATGCGGTCTACGGTGAGCTTCTCGGGATCGACGTGACGGAGCGCGAGCGTCTGCGTGCGGAAGGGGTCATCTGATGCTGCCGGACTGGGTCACGATCATCGACGTCGGCCTGCGCGACGGGCTGCAGAACGAAGCGACCGCGGTGGATACGGCCGGAAAGCTGCGGCTTGCGCGCGCCCTCGTCGCCGCCGGCGTCCGCGAGCTGGAGGTCACGAGCTTCGTCCGGCCGGACCGCGTGCCGCGGATGGCCGACGCGGAAGCGGTCGTCGCCGGTCTGCCGGCGCGTGACGACGTGCGCTACGTCGCGCTCGTCGGGAATGAGCAGGGCTACGCGCGCGCCGCGGCAGCCGGGGTGCGGCATGTGATCTTCGTGCTCGCGGCGACCGACGGGTTCAACGAGCGGAACGTCGGCCGGCCGATCGCGCGCTCGATCGTCGATCTTGCCGCGATCTGCCGTCGCGGTGCGGCAGATGGCGTCGCGGTGCGCTCGGCCATCGCGGTCGCGTTCGGCTGCCCGTTCGCCGGGCCGGTGGCCACCGCGACGGTGCTCGACGTAGTCAGGCGTTGCATCGCCGCGGGGACGACCGCGGTCGAGATCGCGGACACGATCGGCGTCGCCAATCCGCGGCAGGTCGCCGAGGTGTTCGAGGCGCTGCGCCGCGCGGTGCCCGAGGCGCAGCTCGCGGCGCACTTCCATGACACCCGCGGAATGGGTCTGGCGAACGTCTGGGCCGCCGTGAACGTCGGGATCGACCGCTTCGACGCGTCCATCGCCGGGCTGGGCGGCTGCCCGTTCGCGCCCGGTGCGACCGGGAACATCGCGACCGAGGACACCGTCCATCTGCTCGAGGAGGCCGGGATCGCGACCGGTATCGATCGCGCGGCGATCTTCGCCGCCGCGGATATCGCCGAGGAGCTCGTCGGGCGGCCGTCGGCCGGCCGGGTGAAGAAGGCCGAGCGCGCGGCGGCGGCGCGCGTCGCATGACCGCGGTGATCGAGCTGCGCGGAGTCTCAAAGGTCTACCGGCCGACCGGCAAGACGCCGTTCACCGCCATCAAAGACATCGATCTCGACATCGAGACCGGCCGCTTCGTGTCCGTCATCGGCCCGTCCGGCTGCGGGAAGTCCACCCTGCTGTCCCTCGTCTCCGGGCTGCTTGGCGCGACGACGGGTACGGTCACGTTGAACGGGACCCCGGTGTCCGGCGTGCGCACTGACGTGGGGTTCATCTTCCAGCGCGACGCGCTCCTCCCCTGGCGGACGGTGCGCGAGAACGTCGCGCTTCCGCTCGATTTTCGCGGGCAGCGCGACGCCGCGGCGAAGCGGCGGGTGCAGGAGTGGATCACTCGGGTCGGCCTCGCGCGGTTCGCCGACAGCTATCCCCACGAGCTGTCCGGCGGGATGCGCAAGCGCGCCCAGCTCGCCCAGGTGCTCGTCGCCGATCCCGCGGTGTTGCTCATGGACGAGCCGTTCAGCGCGCTCGACGTCCAGACCCGCAACCTCATGGAGAACGAGCTGCTGAACGTGTGGGGCGCTGCCGGCAAGACGGCGCTCTTCATCACCCATGACCTGGAGGAGGCGATCGCGCTTTCGGACGAGATCGTCGTCATGACCGCCGGCCCCGGCCGGATCAAGGCCCGGTACCCGGTGACGCTCCCCCGCCCCCGCAACGTCACCGAGGCGCGCTTCGCGCCGGGGTTCACGGCGCTGTATGAGCGCGCCTGGGCCGATCTGAAGGATGAGGTCACCCGCTCGTACGAGCAGAGCCTGGCCGCCTCGTGAGCGCCACAGAGGCCGGTGTGGCGCCAAGCCGCGTGCCGCTCACCGGCCGGGGCTGGTTCATCCGGACGCTCCAGGTCGCGGTCCTGGCCTCGTTCATCGGTCTGTGGGAGGGGCTCGGACGGGCCGGGATCCTCGACCCGTTCTACTCTTCCCGCCCCTCCCTCATCGTGCCGCGCCTCGGGCAGTGGTTCGGCGAAGGCCCCATTCCGACCTCGATCTACAACGACATTCAGGTCACGCTCACCGAGACCATCCTCGGCTTCGTCATCGGGACCGCGTTCGGGGTCCTCATCGGCTACGCCTTCGCGCGGAACCGCCTCCTCGGTCAGGCCTTCGACCCACTCTTCTCGATGTTCAACGCCATCCCCCGCCTGGTGCTCGCGCCGGTCTTCATCCTGGCCTTCGGGATCGACCTGGCGAGCAAGGTCGCGCTCGGCGTCAGCCTGGTGTTCTTCATCGTCTTCTTCGCGACGTACACTGCCGTGCGCGACGTCGACCAGACCCTGGTCGACAACGTCCGGGTGCTCGGCGCGCGGCGCCGCGACGTGACCCTCCAGGTCCTCCTGCCCGCTGCGCTCAGCGCGATCGTGGCCAGCCTCCGGACCAGCGCTGGGTTCGCCTTCGCCGGCGCGGTGGTCGCCGAGTACATCAGCTCGAGCGTGGGGGTCGGCCGCCGGATCGCCACGTCCGAGGCATTCTTCGACTCGACCGGGGTATTCGGGGGTATCGTCGTCATCGCCGCGCTCGCGCTGCTGCTCGATGGGCTGCTCCAGGTGGTGGAGAGGCGGTCATCGCGCTGGAAGCCGCGGCGCGAACGCTGACGCGAATCGTCCGGAGGTTGGAATGAAGCTTTCACGCAAGGTCCTCGCGATCTCGGCGGCCGCCGTCATCCTGATGGCGGCCTGTGGCGGTTCCGGCAGCGGAACGCCGGCGGCCAGCTCGGGCGCGACAACGAGCGCCACCCAGGCGGCGGCGGCCACGAAGCCACCGCGCGTCACGGTCAAGGTCTCGGTCGGGTCGGCGGCATCGATCATCTATCTGCCGTGGGATCTCGCGAAGGCCCTTGGCTACTTCGAGGACGAGAACCTCGAGGTCCAGCTGAACTACGCGGCGGCGGGGACCGAGGCGGCCACGGCGTTGCTCTCCGGCTCGGTCGACTTCACCGGCAACTCACTGGACCACTCGATCAAGGCCCAGATCGCCGGCAAGCCGACGAAGATGGTCGTCTCGTTCGCGCGGCTCCCGGGTGTCGCGCTCATCGTCCGCACTGATCTCAAGGACACCGTGAAGAGCGTGAAGGACCTCAAGGGCATGACCGTCGGGGCGACCTCCGTCGGGTCTGGTACCCACCTCCTCCTCACCTACGCGATGAACCAGGCCGGTCTGGTCCAGGACAAGGACTACACCTTCAAGCCCTGCGGGTCCGGCACGATGGCGGCGACCCTCGACTCGAAGGGTGCGGCGGCCTGCATGAACTCCGACCCATTTATCACCAGCTACGTGTCCGCGGGGAGAGGCTACGTCGTGACCGGCGGCGACTTCCGCACCGAGAAGGACACCATCGCCCTGCTCGGCGGTGCGTACCAGTTCACCGGTGCGGTGACGACGCAGGACTTCATCAACAAGAATCCGCAGGTCGTCCAGCGGGTGGTGAACGCGCTCGTCCGCGCCGACCGATTCATCGCCGCGAACGGCGCCAAGGACATCGCGGCGAAGCTCCCCGACACGGTCACCGGCGCGGATCGGGAGCTGTACATCAAGGCCCTCGATGTCGCCAAGGAATATCTGTCGAAGGATGGGATCATCGATCAGAAGGGCGTCGACAACGTCCTCAAGCTGAATATCGAGGACTGCAAGGCCAACCCGACGCTCTGCCCGAACCTCAAGCCGACCGACCAGGTCGATAGCAAAGCCCTCATCGACAACACGTTCGCGTCAGCCGTCAAGAAGTAGCGACGCCCGCGCTCAGGCCCAGCGGGCTTTGCCCGCTGGGCCGCAGGGCCCCCGCGAGCGGAGCAGCCGCGAAGCGGCAGCGAAGCCGAGCAGGGTTAAAGAAGGTCGGCCCGCCCGGTCAGCGCAGCGCCAGCCGGGTCCCCTCCACGTCCAGGGCGATCTGGCGGGAGAGGGCTTCGGCGCTGTCGTACTTCCGTTCGTCCCGAAGGCGCTCGACGAACGCCACGGTCGCCTCACGGCCATAGATGTCGCCGCTGAAGTCGAGCAGGAACGCTTCAAGCTTCCGCGGCCCACCCCCAAAGGTCGGACGCACCCCGAGGCTTGTCGCGCCGCGGTAGCGCTGACCGTCCACGGTGACCCACGTCGCGTAGATGCCGTTCTCGGGAAGCAGCTTCTCCGGGGGCGGCGCGACGTTGATCGTCGGGAATCCCAGCGTTCGCCCGCGCTGCTCGCCCTGCACGACGGTGCCGCGGATCGAATAGGGGCGTCCGAGGAGCGCCTGCGCGGTCGCCAGATCGCCCGCCCGGAGCGCAGTGCGGATCCGCGTCGAGCTCACGACCGCGCCGCCTAGGGCGATCGGGTCGACGGCGGTCACCGCGAAGCCGAGCCGCGCTCCCAGGCTTTCTAGCGTCCCGACCGCGCCCTCCCGGCCGCGGCCGAACTGGAAGTCCGGGCCAACCACGATGCGCTGGACATCGCCGGCCTGCGTGACCCGCCGGATGAAGCTCTCCGCGGATTGTTCGGAGAACGCTTTATCGAAGGTGAAGATGACCACCCCGTCGGCGCCGGCGCGGAGCAGGAGCTCGGCTCGCTCGGGCGCATCGGCGAGGGTCGACTGCGGTGGGTCCTGGGCGAGTACGCGCCCGGGCAGCGGGTCGAACGTGCCCGCGAGCGCGGTCGCACCGGCGGCCTGCGCCCCGCCAACGAGCCGACGGACGAGCGCCTGATGGCCCAGATGCACCCCGTCGAATACCCCGAGGGCCAGGTGGATCGGGCCAGACGGCCAATTGGTGAGGTCGTGAACGACGGTCATTCGGGTGCTCCTGCCGCGGGCGCGGCGCTCACGCCGCGCCGGCGCGGCCGTCCTTCGCGCGCGGCCGCCCGCGCGCGAAGGAACGGGATGGGCGTTGCCACGGCGAGGATGAAGCCGAGGTAGTTCCCCTGGAAGTAGCGGCCGAAGAAGAGGAACGCCAGGAGTGTGAGGGCGTAGCCGCCAAGGAGCATCGCGATCGTTGGGGCGCGCCACAGCCGGAGGAGCGCCCAGGCCGCGATCGGGGCGGCTGCGAGGATCTCGATCGCCGCGAACGGAAAGTCGGCCTGCCGGTATTCGATGAGGCCGAGGGCCAGCAGGAGCGCGGAGAACCCGACCCCCGAGATCGGGTAGGTCCAGGCCGCCCCGCCGGCGTTGTAGCGGACGACGTCGTCGTAGAACGCGCTCCAATCGTTGAGGAGGAACGGAACGAAGGTCACCGCGAGGAGGACGACGGCGGGGAGCAGCGGCCGGACCGTCTGGAGCGCCTCGCGGACCGTGTGCGGGCGGCGGGTCGCCAGCAGGTACACCAGGATGAACGGGAGGATGAACAACGCATGGAGCTTGGCCGCGGCGGCCGCGGCGATCGCGAGCGCCCCCAGGGTCCGGCGCTCGCGCTGGAGCAGGACGACGCCCCCGAAGAGGAACAGCAGGACGAAGAAGTCATTGCGACCCTCGACCACGAAGGGGAAGAGCTGTGGGTTGAGCCCGACGAGCGCTGCGAGTGAGAGTCGTTGTGCTGCGCCACGCACCAGCAGCGGCGCGACGCCGCACGTGGCGACGAAGGCCGGGAGGTACAGATACCGCTGATCCCAGAAGATGCCAAGCCGATCGAACAGCCACACAAATGGCGTGGTCACCAGGAAGAGCGAGGGGAAGTAGGTGAGGTGGTAGAGCGCCGGGTTATTCACCATCGGCCAGTAGAAGAGCGGGGTGTCGAGGTAGTCCGCGACGTACGGGTTCTGGCCGTGCAGGAGCTTTCGGCCGGCCTCCTCGATCATGATCGCGCCGTCGTGGATGTAGGTATATGGCTTCCCCGTCTCTCGCAGGATGATCGACGCGATGGTGGGAACGATCACGAACACGGTGAGGATCGCGACGAGGTGAAGCACCCGGCCGCGAGTGGTAAATCGCGGGCCGCTGCGCCGGTCGCGGAACGGGTAGCTGAACGCGAGCAGACCGCAGATGGCAAGGAAGAGCGCCCCGGCCGGCGCCGGGAACAGCCGCCAGAGCGTCTCGTCGCGGGTCGCGGCGACGGTGGTGTGGTTGGCGAACAGCAGCAGCCAGTTCCCGACGGCCATCCCGCCGATGGCCTTCGCGTCGAGAGAGAGGCGCCGCCACGCGTCGAGAAGCCACAGCAGGCCCCGCTCCGCGGCACGCACGAACATCAGGCCGAACCCCAGTCGGCGAGGAGCTTCAAGGCGGGGTCGTCGTGGTACCGCGCGGCGAGGGTGAGGATCCGATCGTCGGCCGGCGCGATCCGGCCGAGCCCGGCGGCGGGCCCCTGCGCGCGGAAGGCTTCGATCCCGATCGCCTCGTGGGCCTCGAGTGAGCCGACCGCGAGGCGGCGCAGTGAGGCCAGATGTGCGGCCGAGCCGAATGCGCGCCCGATATCCCGGGCGAGCGATCGCACGTAGGTTCCGGTCGAACAGACGACCAGCAGATCGAGGTCGGTCCGGTCCCACCGGCCCACCGCAAGCCGGTGGATCGTGATCTCGCGCGCGGTGAGCGTCATCGTCTCGCCCGCCCGCGCGCGGGCGTACGCCGGACGACCGGCGACCTTTATCGCTGCGTAGTCAGGTGGGATCTGCGCGATCGCGCCGCGGAATGGCGCGAGCGCCGCGTCGATGGCCGCAGCGTCGAGGTCGGGTGGTGGTGCGACCATCGTCGGTACGCCCTCGCGATCGTCGGTCGTCGTTTCCTGCCCGAAGCGCAGGCGTGCGGCGTAGACCTTCGGCGCGGTGTGGAGCCGATCGGCGAACTTCGTGGCTGGTCCGATGAGGATCGGGAGCAGCCCGGTCGCGAGCGGATCGAGGGTCCCGCCGTGGCCGACCCGGCGGATGCCGAGGACCGAGCGCACTACGGCGACGACGTCGTGCGAGGTCCAACCGAGCGGCTTGTCGATCGGCAGCACCCCGGCCGGTGCCGGGATCACGCTGGCAGGCGGGCGGCGGCGAGCGCGGCGCGAGCGGCGACGAGCACCCGCGCGCGGATGTCACGCGGATCTCCCGGCACGAGCGCGCCGGCCGCGCGGGCGTGGCCGCCGCCGCCGAAACGACCCATAAGCGCTGTGGCGTCGACCGAGGGCGGCGCGGCCGAGGTGCGGCACGAGATCTTCACTCCATCGTCCTCGTCGTTGAACAGGAGCGCCACCCGCATGCCTTTGCTGCGCGCGATCTGTTCGATGAGGCCGGAGCGGTCCTCTTCAGCGGCTTGCGCGCTGGCGAGATCTCCCGGTTCGAGCCAGGACCAGACCAGCTCACCGTCATCTTCGCGCACCAGGCGCGAGAACGCGAAGCCCCAGAGCTTGAGCGCCTCGAATCGCTTGTTCCGGAAGACGTTGTAGGTGATCGCGTGGAGATCGGCCCCGGCGTCACGGAGCATCGCTGCCCGCTCGAGCGCGCGGCGATCGGTATTCGGGAATTGGAACGAGCCGGTATCGGTCATGATCCCGACCAGGGCGGCGGTGGCCATCTCGACGGTCCAGGGGACACCGAGGGCGTCGATGACCCGGGAGACCAGCTCCGCGGTGGCGGCGCTGGTCACATCCACCAGATTGGCGCTGCCGAAACCCTGGTTGCTCGCATGGTGGTCGATGTTCGCCAGAGGCGGGCGCGACGGGAGCGCGAACTTGGCGCGCGCGGCGTCCCCGAAGTCGACCGTCACCACCAGATCGAGATCCTCGCCCGGTGGGGTCTGCACGTAGCGGGCGCCCGTGGGGAGAAATCGGATGTGGTCCGGGACGGGGTCGGCGCAGTGCCAGCTCACCTGTTTGCCGAGTTGCTCGAGCGCCAGACCGAGGGCGATGCCCGCGCCGATGGTGTCCGGATCCGGGTCGCGGTGCGACACGATACCGATCCGTTCGGCCGCCCGGAGGACGGCAAGGACCTCATCCATCACTTGGTCGATCGTCGTGATCCTGCGGAGCGCCGTCCGCCGCTGCGGCCGGGTCCGGCAGCGTGCCGCGGCGCAGGAGGGTCGCGATGCGTGCCGCGCGCGCGGCGGAACGGTCCGAGACGAACTCGATGTCCGGGACGAATCGCAGGTCGGTACGCGATCCGATCTCGTGCCGAATGTACGGCTTCGCCTCATCGAGGGCGCGCATCGTCTCCAGCGCCGCGGCGTCGTCGCCCAGGACGCTGACGAAGATCCGCGCGAGGCGGAGGTCTGCGGTCGTTTCAACGCTCGTGACAGTCGCGAAGATGATCCGCGGGTCGCGAAGCTCCTCGCTGATGAGCGTGGCGAGCTCACGCTGAAGGAGCGAATTCACCCGGTCCGCCCGTTTGTATCCCATTCGTGACTTCGCTCAGCCGGTCAGCGAGCCTTCGCCTGAACGACGTAGGCCTCGATGACGTCGCCGATGGCGACGTCGTTGTGTCCCTCGAGAACGATCCCGCACTCGAGCCCCGCGTTGACCTCGCGGGCATCGTCCTTCACCCGGCGGAGCGTACCGATGTGTCCATCGTAGACCGGGACACCGCCGCGCTGGAGCCGTGCCTGCGCCGCCCGACGCATGACGCCATCGACGACCAGACAGCCTGCGATGACGGTCTTGTTCGCGGTGAAGATCTGCCGGACCTCGGCATGTCCGAGGACGGTCTCGACCATGACCGGCTCGAGCATCCCGGTGAGCGCCTGCTCGACCTCCTCGAGGAGCTCGTAGATGACCTTGTATTGACGGATGTCGACCTTGGTCTGATCGGCTGCCCGCCTGGCAGCGGGATCGATCTTGTTATTGAAACCGATGACGACCGCGCCTGAGGCCGCAGCGAGGGTGACATCGGACTCGCTGATATCGCCGACGGCGTCGTGGATCACCTGCAAGCCGACCTCTTCCTGCGGGACCTTCGCCAGGGCACCCTTGATCGCCTCGAGCGAGCCTTGAACGTCGGTCTTGAGGATGAGCTTCAACCCCTTCGCCCGGCCCTCCTTGACCTGCTCGAACATCTCATCGAGCGTGGCGGGCCGATCGGAGCCGGCCGCCGCCGCGCGCTCCTGGATGTTGTACGCGACGAGCGCGCGCGCGGCCTTCTCGGAGGGGACCGCGCGCAGGACATCTCCGGCCTCGGGGACCTCTGGAAGGCCCAGGATCTGGACCGGGCGCGACGGCTCGGCTCGGCCGACATTCTTGCCAAGGTCGTCGGTCATCGCGCGGACCTTGCCGAACGTCGTGCCGGCGACGATGAGGTCGCCGCGCTCGAGCGTGCCGGTCTGGACCAGGACGGTCGCGACGGCGCCACGTCCCTTGTCGAGGTGCGCCTCGATGACGCGACCGATCGCGGGACGGCTCGGGTCAGCCTTGAGATCGGCGACGTCGGCCACGAGCAGGACCACGTCGACGAGATCCTGGAGACCCTGTTTGGTGCGTGCCGAGACGTGCACGAGCGGGGTCTCACCGCCGTATTCCTCGATGGTCACGCCATGCTCGGCGAGCTGCCCCTTCACGTTATCGGGGTTGGCGTCGGCCTTATCGATCTTGTTCAACGCGACGACGATCGGTACGCCGGCCGCCTTGACGTGCGCGATCGCTTCGATCGTCTGCGGCTGCACGCCATCGTCCGCCGCGACCACAAGGATCGCGACATCGGTGACCTGAGCTCCGCGCGCGCGCATCGCGGTGAAGGCCTCATGCCCCGGGGTATCGAGGAACGTGACCTTCCGTCCGTGGCGTTCGATCTGGTACGCACCGATGTGCTGGGTGATGCCGCCGGCCTCGCGGGCGGTGACGTTGGTCTCGCGGATCGCGTCGAGCAGGCTGGTCTTGCCGTGGTCGACGTGACCGAGGATCGTCACGACCGGCGGCCGGGTGATGAGCTTGGAGCTGTCGTCGTCGGTCCAGAGGATCTCCTTCCCCACCGGCACGGCGTCGTCCTCGTCGGTCGGGACGATGACCTCTTCCTCTTGGACGGCCTCGATCCCGAGCTCCGCCGCGACGAGCGAGGCGGTCTCGAAATCGACGGTCTGATTGATCGTGGCCATGACGCCCATGTTCACCAAGGCGCGGATGACGTCGACGACCGAGAGATCGAGGAGCTTCGCCAGCTCGCCGACCTGGGTCGTCTTGGGCAACACGACCGGCGCGGCGCCGGAGGGCAGGGTCGCGACGGCCACGGCGGTCTCGGCCGGCGCCGGCATCGGCGGGCCACCCCGGCTCGGTCGGCGGCGCGGGCGCGGGCCACGCTGTGGGGGGAACCTCCGCGGTCTGGCCTTTGGCATGTCCGGTCTCCTTCTCTCTAACCCTGCAGCTCGGTCGGGCGAAGCCCGCCCTCGCCTGGCCTGTGCCTGGCCGCGGCGGCAAGGACCGTCCACAGCTGCGCCGCCAGGGCCTCGCCGATGGTCACCTCGAGGGCCTTGGCCAGGCTCCCCTCGGAGATCCCGCGGGCGAGGCAGGCGTTGTCGGGGCAGAGATACGCGCCGCGTCCCGGTGACTTGCCCCGGAGATCCACCGAGAGCGTGCCGTCAGGGGCCCTGACGACCCGCACGAGCTCGCGTTTCGCTTTGGTCTGTCGGCAGGCGACGCAGGTGCGCTGGGGCGAGGTCCGACGGGCCTCTCGCTCCGGCGTCTTAGCGGCGATCCTTCTTCTTCTTGCCACCGAGCAGTGCGCGGTCTTCATCTTCGAGATCGTTCTCGTCGGCGGCGAGCGACTCGGCCTCGACCTCGGCGACGAGGTCGTCACGGATGACTTCAGGGTCCTCCTCGATGACCGGCAGCGCGTCGGCCAAGATCTCCGGCTCCGGCTCCGGCTCCGGCTCGGTCTCGGCACGGACCTCGGACTCGCTCCGAATGTCGATGCGCCAGCCGGTGAGCTTGGCCGCGAGGCGGGCGTTCTGCCCCTCTTTGCCGATCGCCAGCGAGAGGTAGCGGTCCTGGACGACGACGTACGCGGTCTTATCCTCGGCCACGATATCCACGCGGATGACCGGCGACGGCGACAGCGCGTTCTTGACGAAGGCCTCGGGCTTGTCGTCGTACTGGATGACCTCGACGCGCTCGCCGCCGAGCTCGTTGCTGATCGCCTGCACCCGAAGGCCGCGTTGGCCGACGCACGCGCCGACCGGGTCGAGTCCGGCCTGCCGCGAACGGACCGCGATCTTCGTCCGGGAGCCTGCCTCACGGGCAATCCCGGTGATCTCGACTTGGCCGTGGTAGATCTCCGGGACTTCGAGCTCGAAGAGCCGCTTCACCAGGCCGCGATGCGCGCGGCTCACGATGATCTGTGGACCGTGGATCGAGCGGCGTACCTCAAGGACGAGCACCTTTCGGTGCTGGCCGACGAAGTAGCGCTCGTGCGGGGCCTGCTCGGTGCGTGGGAGGATGGCTTTCGCCTTGCCCAGCTCGATGATCGCCGAGCCGGCCTCGAAATGGTCGATCTGCCCGTTGATGATGTCGCCCTCGCGGTCGGCGTACTCGGCGAAGACCTGCTCGCGCTCCGCTTCGCGCAGGGACTGCTGGATGACCTGTTTTGCGGTCTGCGCGCCGATCCGACCGAGCGCCGCCGCCGACTCCTCGAGCGGGATGGTGTCGCCGAGCGCGACATCCGGCTTCATCCGGCGGGCCGCGTCGATCTGGATCTGCAGCTTGGGGTCCTCGACCTTGTCGACGACGGTCTTGAGCAGGAAGACCTTGAACGCGCCGGTCTGGATGTCGACGGTGACGTCGATGTTTTCCTCGGCGCCATAGGCCCGCTTGATCGCCCGGGCGATGATGTCGCTCACGACCTCCTTGGGGAGGCCCTTCTCGGCGGAGAGCTGCGCGAGGCCGGTGACAAGCTCGCGGTTCATGGCGTCGCGCTCCCCTTCTTCTTCTCTTGCCCGACCGTTTTTGGCGACAAAAAAGGTGGGTCGCCCCACCTTCACGGCTCGAGCGGCGCGCAGGCATAACTCCGCGCGCCAAGAGGAACTATACCACTGACCGCTAATCGAACGCGCCGTTGGCTCATCGCCAACGCATCGCGGCCCGGACCGGGCTGCGCCCGGGCCGAGCCCTACAGGCCCCCGCGAGCGAAGCAGCCGAAGGCGGCGGAGCGAGCAGGGTTTGTCACGTGAGGTTGTTGCCGACGTTCGAGAACAGGTTCGCGAGCTGGTCCTTGAAGAACAGCATGGCCACGATGATCGCCACGGAAATGATGCTGACGATGAGTGCATATTCGACGAGCCCCTGGCCGTCTTCGCCGGCCCAGAAGCCCCCGCCTGCCGGGTGAGTCACCGACATCTCCTTCCCCTGCCCGCTTACCCGCCGCTTCGGTCCACAGGCTAACGCGGGTTCCGCGATCGCAGTGCGGCTGCCAGCCGCTCCTCCGTGCTCGCCGTACCAGGGCCTGGTACTTCCGTCAGGGCCGCCGCGGCCTCGGCCGGGGTGTAGCCGAGCGATCGCAGGGCGGCGAGGGCCTCGTCCGCGCCGGTCCCGGCGGCGCTGGCACTCGACGCCGGCCCGCCGAACGCGAGGGTGCCGACCTTGGAGCGGAGGTCGACGATGAGGCGTTCGGCGGTCTTCTTCCCCACTCCGGGCGCCTTCGCCAGGGCTACGGCGTCTCCGGCGGCGATCGCGACTGCGAGGTCGACCGGACGCGAGATCCCCAGGAGCGCGAGGGCCGCCTTCGGGCCGACCCCGGAGACGCCGATGAGGAGCTCGAACAGCGCCAGCTCCTCCCGCGTCTCGAAGCCAAAGAGAAGCTGCGCATCCTCGCGGACCACCTGGTGAGTGTGCAAGAGCACCTCGCCGTCCTCCGGATGCCGCGGAACGAAGATCCGGTAGCCGACCCCGCCGGTCTCCACCACGACGTGATCCGCGCCGCGAGCGACGATGCGGCCCCGCACCGACGCGATCACCGCGTCGCGCCTGCGACGACCGCCGCGAAACGTGCGCGTTGAGCGTGGGTCAGGGCGATCGCGACGGCGTCCGCGACGTTGTCCTGGGTGAGTGGCTCAGCGAGCGTGAGGACGAGGGCGAGCATCCGCTGTACCTGCTTCTTGTCCGCCGCGCCGGAGCCGGTGACCGAGAGCTTCACCTCCTGGGGGGTGTACTCGGCAACGATGAGACCGGCTCGCGCGGCGCAGAGGAGCGCGACGCCGCGCGCCTCGGCCACCCGCATCGCGGTCCGAACGTTCTTGTTGAAGTACAGGCGCTCGATCGCGATCGCGCCCGGCGCATGCTGCGCGATGAGCGAGTCGAGCGCGTTCGCGATGGCGAGGAGCCGCTCGGCAGCGGTGCCGTCCGGCGGCGTACTGACCTGACCACAGGCGACCACCGTGGCCGGCTCGGAGCCGGCGTCGAGGACCGCGTAGCCCATTCCGGTCGTGCCGGGATCGATCCCCAGGACGATCCGCTCGCGCAGAACGCTAGGCGGTTTCGAGGACGTCCTCAGGAACATCGAAGTTCGCGTGCACCTGCTGCACGTCGTCGAGGTCCTCGAGCGCCTCGACCAGCCGGAGCACCTTCCGGGCTCCGTCGCCCTCCAGATGCACGGTGTTGGAGGGGCGCATCGAGATCTCGGCATCGGCGACCGGGATCTTCGCCCCCTCGAGCGCCGTGCGGACGCGCTCGAAGGTCGCCGGCGCGGTATAGACGGTGACCGCGCCCCCGTCGATCTCGACGTCCTCGGCCCCGGCGTCGATGGCGAGGAGCGAGATCTCGTCGGCGTCACGTCCAGCCTTTTCGATGGAGATCTCGATGACGCCCTTCTGCTCGAAGAGCCATTGCACCGAACCGGACTCCCCGAGCTTTCCGTTGTGCTTGGTGAACGCTGCCCGGACCTCGGACGCGGTCCGGTTCCGGTTGTCGGTGGCCGCCTCGACCATGACCGAAACGCCGCCCGGGCCGTAGCCCTCATACACGATGCTCTCGAGTGGCACGCCGTCGCCGGCTCCGGTCGCGCGGTCGATCGCGCGCTGGATGTTCGCCATCGGGACGTTCACCGCCCGGGCCCGGTCGATCGCCAGGCGTAACCGGAAATTGCCGTCCGGGTCCCCGCCGCCCTCGCGCGCGGAGAGCATGATCTCCCGCGTCATCTTCGTGAACAGGGCGCCCCGCTTCACGTCGGCAACGCCCTTCTGACGCTTGATCTGGCTCCACTTAGAGTGACCGGACATCGGTGTGAATACTATGCCGAGCCGCCCGACCGCAGGGGAGTGTGAGATGGCCACCAACGCACCGACCAACACTGATCAGATCCGTAACGTGGCGGTCGTCGGGCATGGCGGCTCAGGCAAGACCACCGTGGTCGAGACGCTGCTCCATCAGGCTGGCGTCACCTCCCGTCTGGGCAAGGTCGATGACGGCACCAGCGTCCTCGATACCGACCCCGAGGAGCAAAAGCGCCACATCACCATCAACATGGCGCTCGCCGGCTTCAGCCACGAGGGCACCAAGATCAATCTGTTGGACACCCCGGGTTTCGCCGACTTTGCCGGCGACCAGCGTGCCGCGCTCCGCGTCGCCGACGCCGCGATCGTCGTCGCCGATGCTTCCGCCGGAGTGCAGGTCGGCACCCAGACGGTCTGGGCCGAGCTCGACCGGCTGAAGATGCCTCGGATCGTCGTGGTGTCGCGGCTCGACCGTGAGAACGCCGACTTCGATGCGGTCCTCGGACAGCTTCGCCTGGCCTACGGGATCCGGGTCGTTCCCCTCCACGTCCCGATCGGGACGCACCAAGAGCTGAGCGCAACGATCGACCTGCTCCACGGGACGGTGCGGAAGGGCCCCAAGGATCCGGTCGGACCCGATCTCCCGGAGAGCGAGCGCGAGCGGGTCGGGGAATACCGCCGGCTGCTCGTCGAGGCGATCGTCGAGACGAACGAGGGTCTGCTGACCCGCTACCTCGAGGGCGCGGAGCTCTCGTACGAGGAGCTTCGCGACGCCCTTCACGCCGCGGTCCGCGACGGCGGCGTTCTGCCGGTCGTCGCCGTCTCGTCGTCGAAGAAGGTCGGCTTCGGAGCGCTCTTGTCCACGATCGTCGAGATGCTCCCCTCGCCCGCGGAGGCCGGTCCGGTGAGCGGTAAGGATCCGGCCGGACAGGAGATCGCGCGGCGGCCCGCCGCCGACGAGCGGCTCGCGGCCTTCGTCTTCAAGACGCTCGCCGACCCGTTCGTCGGGAAGCTGAGCTACGTCCGGGTCTACTCCGGAACGCTTCATCACAACAGCTCGGTGTACGACGCGACGAAGCAGCAGACCGAGCGGGTCGGCCAGATCATGCTGCTGCGGGGGAAGGAGCAGGAGACGGTCGATGCGGTCGCTGCCGGCGACATCTGCGCGGTCCCCAAGCTCGCCGCGTCGAACACGAACTCGACCCTCTGCGACAAAGACGCGCCGATCGTGCTTCCGCCGGTCGCGTTCCCCGATCCGTCGTTCTCGGTCGCGATCGAGCCGTCGAGCCAGGCCGACCTGGACAAGCTCGGCACGGCGCTCCATAAGCTCATCGACGAGGACCCCACGCTTCACGTCCGCCGTGACGATGCGACCCACGAGACGATCCTTTCGGCCATCGGGGAATCCGCGATAGAGGTGGCGGTGCACCACCTGCGGGATAAGTTCAGCGTGCAGGTCGAGACACGTACGCCTCGCGTCCCGTATCGCGAGTCGATCCGCGGCAAGGCGAAGGCCCAGGGTCGCTACAAGCGGCAGACCGGGGGGCACGGGCAATTCGGCGACGTCTGGCTGGAGATCGAGCCGCTCCCAGCGGGCAGCGGCGTCGTCTTTGCGACGCACGTCGTGGGCGGGTCGGTCCCGAAGAACTTCTTCCCCGCGGTCGAAAAGGGTGTCCGCGAGCAGGCGGATAAAGGCGTCATCGCCGGCTATCCGTTGTCAGACTTCAAGGCGACGCTCTACGACGGCTCGTTCCATGCGGTCGACTCGAGCGAGATGTCATTCAAGATCGCCGGGTCGCTCGCACTACAGGGCTGCGTGAAGGACGCGCAGCCGTACCTCCTCGAGCCGATCGTCGAGCTGGTGATCCTCGTGCCCGAGGATCAGATGGGCGACGTGCTTTCAGACCTGAACAGCCGCCGCGGGCGCGTGCTCGGGATGGAAAGCGCCGACGCCGGTCACCAGCGCATCACGGCCCATGTGCCATTGGCCGAGACGTTCCGCTACGCGACGGAGCTGCGGTCGATGACCGGCGGGCGCGGTGTGTTCAGCTCACGCGTACTCGGGCATGAGCCCTGCCCGCCGCACATCGCCGAGAAGGTCATCGCGGGGCACCAGGTCGCGCACGAGGACACCGCGGCGCACTAGGTGAACTTCAACTAGGGGGTGTCGGCGACCATCCGCGTGAAGAAGAACGAGAGCATCCACTCGAGCAATAGGGTCGAGCGGTTGCGGACGCCGAGCAGCTGCATCATGTAGTTCGCGCGCCAGACCGTCCACGCCGGCAGACCGCCGATCACGACGTGGCCATAACGCGCGAGCTCGGCGCCGGCGTGGGTGCGGCCGAGCGCGATGAGATCGCCCTTGCGGTGATAGGCGAACGGTTCGAGAGCCTCGCCCCGGACGAGGTGTGCGAGATTCCGCGCCACGGCCGCGGACTGCAGCACCGCCACTTGCGCGAGCTGCGGCAACGGCCGGCCTTCGTGCTCGAAGTAGGCGGCGTCACCGAATGACAGCAGATCGTCGCGGCCACCCGCCCGGAATGCGGCGTCGACGATGAGCCGCTTGTCATTCGCGAGCACGACGCCGTTGAGCTCGGTGACCAGCGGATGGGTCCGGACGCCTCCCGCCCAGATCACGGTGTGGCCCCGGAACAGCCGTCCGTCCTTGGTCCGGACGAGCCCGTCGCCGATTTCCGTGACGTGCGCCTTGAGCACGACCTGGACGCGCTGTGCCGCGAGCGCCCGCATCGCGATCTGGGCGAGACGCGGATCCATCGCCGCGAGGACGCGTTCCCCCGCGTCGATCAAGATGATCGAGGCGCTCTTCGTGAGATCGAGCTCGGGATACATCCGGCGCAGCGAGTCGTCGAGGAGATCGCGAAGCGACGTGGCGAGCTCCACCCCCACCGGTCCGCCGCCGATGATCACGAAGGTGAGGAGCTCGCGCTGGCGGTCCGCATCGCTTGACCTCGCAGCGCGCTCCACGGCCCCGAGCACGCGTCTTCGCACGGCGAGACCGTCCTGGAGGGACTTCACCTGCAGCGCGTGCTCGGCGACGCCTGGAATGCCGAAGTCGTTCGTCACGCACCCCGGCACAAGCACGAGATGGTCGTAGTCGAAGGCGCCATCGGCGGTGCGCACCGACCGGCGCTCCAGATCCACCGCCTCGACCTCGGTCTGCACGAACCGTTGACGCGCGTGGGCGATCGGGAGGCGCAGCGGATATGCCACGGCATGTGGAGGAAGCTCGCCCGTCGCGACCTGATACAGGAGTGGTGTGAAAAGGTGGTAGTTGTTCCGGTCCAGGAGCGTGAGCTCTATTTCGCCTGGGCCGATGAGCCGCTCGAGCCGCCGCACCAGGTGGAGGCCGGCGAATCCGCCGCCGACCACCACGATCTTCTTCGCCATCAGTTCGGCTGTCCGACCGCGGACTCGACGCGCTCGAGCTCCTGCAGGTACGCCTGCGTGATCGGGTCGGTCGCGTTGAGCTCACTGGCGAGGGTGAGCCGCTCGCGCGCGGCCCGGAGGTTCCCGGCCCGCAGCTGCGCGAAGCCCGCATCGGCGAGGTAGCCAGCGTCCTCTGGACGCAGCTGCGCGGCGGTCTCGAGCGCGCGCACCGCCTCGTTCGTCCGCTCGGCCATCAGGAGCGCGACGCCCAGCTCGTGCAGCGCGTCAGGCTGCTCCGGCCAGAGGTCGAGGACCCGCCGGAAGGAGCGCTCGGCCTGTGCGGCATCGCCCGCCCGCCTTGCGACGAGGCCGGCCCCGAAATGCGCTTCCCAGAGATCGGGCTCCGCCGCGATGATCGCGGCGAGCTCCTCCGCGGCGGCGGCGAGTGCGCTATCCGCGCCACCGATGGCGATCTGGCCAACATCCTCGAGACGGCGTTCGAGCGCGGGCGAGCGCAGGCCGAGCAGCAGGCGGCGGCCGTGTGCCGCGACCTCGCCGGTCCGCTCGGCATCGAGCAAGGTCTGTAGCTCGGCGATCGCCGCGGCGGAGTCGCCGGACGACACCAGCGCGCGGGCCAGGTTGAGGCGCGCCACCGTCGGAGCGCCGGTGGCAAGGGCCTCGCGGTATCGCTCCGCGGCCTGTTCGGGGTCTCCGGCCTGGTGGACCCACACCGCCTGGGCAAGGGCGAGCTCCCAGGATGGCGTCGCTTCGCCGGCGCGCGCGAAGACCGCACCCGCCGCCGCGGGGTCTCCCGCGCCGAGGTGCCACTCTGCCAGGCGCGCGTACAGCGCGCCGTCCCGTGCGCCCGCGGCGATCGCCCGCTCGGTCGCGGCGATCGCGCCGGTCAGGTCGCCATCCCCGGCGGCGATCGCGCCGAGCTCGGCCTGGGCCTGCGCATACGCCGGGCTTTCCGGTCCGATCCGGCGCAGCCGTGCCGCCGCGACGCGGGGGGCGGCCTGGGCCCGGTACAGGCGCGCGAGCCCGAGCACGTCGGCGTCGCCGAGCGGGTGGATCGCCGCGGCGTGCTCCAGCGCCACGATCGCCCCGGCGGCGTCGCCGCGCTGCCGGCGAAGCTCGCCCAAGAGGTACTGCGCCCGCCACGAGCGCGGCAGGATCTCGGTGAGCGTCTCGAGCGGGCCGATCCAGCGCGCCTCGTCCCCGCGCTCGACCGACTCGGCGGCCAGCACGAGGAGCCGCTCTTCCGCCGGCAGGCAACCCGGGTCTGCGGCGAGGGCGGCGAGATGGGAGGTGACCGCGCGATCGAGTGCGGCGTCGGCCCCGCTCGGATCGTTGGCGCGCAGGAGCGTGGCGTTCACCTCCAGGTCGAGGCCTTCGAGCAGCGCGGCATAGGCCGCTTCGTTGGATACCGGGGTGGTCACATCCACCGACGGGTGGACGCCAAGGAGGTCCGCGAGCCAGGCGGCGAGCGCAGGCTCCGCGGCGGCGAGCTCGCCGGGCGGCAGCGGCCGCTCGAAGCGGCCGATGACCGCCTTCGTGACGACGGCGATGAGCGTCGCTTCGATCCCGCGGCCGTCCGGGCCGTCCCGAAGCAGGCCGGTGAGGGCGTGGGTCGTGCCCAGCGACGCGGCGTAGCCGGCGGCGAGCTCCGGGCCGGGAGTCGACCCAAAGACCAGGTAGCCAGCATCGGTCGCCGCTTCGGGCATCGCGATCAGGAAGACCGGGCGCAGATCGAATCCAGGGTCGCCGGCCAGCCGGTCGACCAGCCGCCGTGCGATCTGCCGGCCCCAGGCTCCGGCCAGGGGCGTGGCGCCGCGGGCCCCGAACGGTACGACCGCGACGGACGGTTGCGCTACCGGGGCTCCCACACCACCCGCCAGAAGCGCCGCGCGCCGATCTGAAGATCGGTCTCGCCGCGCCCCAGATCCACGATCGTCGCCAACGTCGCCCGCGCGCCGTCGACGGTGACTCCGCCTTGCTCGACAAGCCGCCGGGCTTCGCCGCGACTGTTGACCACCGCAAGATGGGTCAGCACATCGACGATCCCAGTCGCCGCGGTACGCACGGCGCGAAGCTCGGGTACCTCGGTGGGCCGTGCTCCATCGCGGAATGTCTGAACGAATGCCGCTTCGGCGTCTGCCGCCGCGGCTGGGGTGTGCAGCTCGCCGACGATCTGCCGGGCGAGCCGGAGCTTCGCGTCGCGCGGATGGAGGGTGCCCTGCTCCAAGGCGGCGAGTATCGACCGCACCTCATCGAGTGGCAGCTCGGTCGCCCATTCAAAGTAGTGGGGCATGAGCTCGTCCTTGATGGACATGAGCTTGCCGAACATCTGGGTCGGCGGATCGGTGAGCCAGATGGCCGTCAAGGGCTTCGACTTGCTCATCTGCGCGCCGTCGAGGCCCTCCAGCAGCTCGATGAGGAAGACGTTCTGGGGCCGCTGGCCGACCTTCTCTTGAAGCTCGCGGCCGGCAAGGACGTTGAATTGCTGATCGGTCCCGCCGACCTCGACATCGCTTTCGATGGCGACCGAGTCGTAGGCCTGGAGGAGCGGGTAGAGGAGATCCTTGATCGGGATCGGTGTCTTCGCCGCGAGGCGCTTGCGGAACTCCTCGCGCGCGAGCAGCTGCTGCGCGCTGAAGCGAGCTGCGAGGTGGATGACGTCCTTCAGCCCGAAGGTCGCATACCACTCGGTCTGGTACACGATGCGGGTCCCCTCGCGCGGCACGATCCGGTGGAATTGCTCGAGATAGGTCTGCGCGTTCGCGAGGACCTGCTCATGCGACATCGTCGGCCGGGTCTCGTCCTTGTCGGTCGGGTCGCCGATCTGGGTCGTGTAGTCACCGATGATGATGACGATCTCGTGGCCCCAGGCAGCCAGCGTGCGGAGCTTGCGGAGGCAGACGACGTGTCCGAGGTGCAGATTCGGACGGGTCGGGTCGAAGCCTTGCTTTACCCGGAGGCGGCGCTCCCCCGTGGCGAGCGCTCGCTTGAGATCGTCACGGACGAAGACCTCCGACACCGCGCGGGTGAGGAACTCGTCGAGCTCGTGCTCCTTCGGGCGGATGGGCATCTGCAGAGTTTAGGATTGCGGCATCTCCCGCTCGACGACGCGCGACCACGCACTCCGCCGGGGACCGTACCGGGGCGGCAAGCGGCCGGGGAATCGGCTGGCGCGGCGGCTCGGCATCCTCCCGCCGGTCGTGGTCGCGCTCCTGATCGCGGTCCTCGCGCTGCCGCTGGTCGGCGGTCTGGTGGCGTTCGCCTATTTCTCCCGGGACCTGCCGTCCGCCGAGGATATCGGCAAGGCCCCTCTACCCCAATCGACGAAGATCTACGACCGCGACGGAAGAGAGCTCCTGTATCAGTTCGAGGAGGAGCGGCGCGATCTGGTGAAGTACGAAGAGCTGCCGCAGGTCCTGGTCGACGCGACGGTCGCGGCCGAGGACCACTCCTTCTTCAGCAACCCGGGTGTCGACGTCGCCGGCATCGCCCGCGCGGTCTTCTCCGATCTCACCCGCCGGGGGACCGGCCAGGGCGGCGCCTCGACGATCACCCAGCAGCTGGTGAAGCTCCGCCTCATCGGCAGTGAGAACAGCGTCTCCCGCAAGGTCAGGGAGGCGATCCTCGCGATCGAGGTGACCCGCACCTACTCCAAGCAGCAGATCCTGGAGCTCTATTTCAACCAGATCTACTACGGGAACGGCGCGTACGGGGTGAAGGCCGCGGCCGCGACCTACTTCGGCGTCTCCGACCTCAAGCAGCTCACGCTCGCGCAGGCCGCGCTCCTCGCCGGGCTGCCGCAGTCGCCGTCGGTCCTTGACCCGTCGAAGGTGGAGAACGCCGAGCGCGCGAAGGCCCGGCGCTCGTACGTGCTCGACCAGATGCAGAGCATCGACAAGATCACGCTCGCGCAACAGGACTCCGCCGACGCCGAGCCGATCAAGACGATCGGCGCCCAGGTGGCCACGATCAAGGCCCCCCACTTCGTCTTCCAGGTCCGGAACCAGCTCGCGGACATCCTGGGCGGCGACGAAGGCGCGGTCACGCGCGGCGGATTCAAGGTCACGACCTCGCTCGACTGGCGGATCCAGCAGACCGCCGAGCGGCAGGTGAAGGACAACGTCGAGCGGCTCCACGGAAGCAACGTCTGGAACGCCGCGCTCGTGTCGCTCGACACCCGCTCCGGCGAGGTGCTGGCCTACGTCGGCTCGGTGGACTACAACTCGCGCACCGACCCGAAGGTCCAGGGACAGTTCGACGTCGCCGGCATCGGCGTGCGGCAGCCGGGCTCCTCGTTCAAGATGTTCAACTACCTCACCGCCCTGAAGAAGGGCGCGACGGCGGCGACGGTCGTCGTGGACGCGAGGACCGATTTCGGGGGGTACCGGCCGGAGAACGCCGACCTCCAGTACCACGGCCCGGTGACGATGCGGCAGGCGATCCGCGAGTCGAGGAACATCCCGGCGATCAAGTTCCTGCAGCAGTACTCGGGGATCGAGGACACCATCCAGACGGCCCGCGATATGGGCATCACGACCGAGATCGATCCCTCGCGGGTCGGCCTTGCGCTCACCCTGGGCGCGAAGGAAGTGAAGCTCCTCGACATGGCAAGCAGCTTCGGGACCCTTGCGAACCTGGGCGTCCGCACCGCGCCGACGTTCATCCTCAAGGTCGAGGACAGCCACGGGAAGGTCATCTGGGAGCACAAGGACTTCGAGCAGAAGCGCGCGGTGGACGCCAACACCGCGTACGTCTTGGTGGACATTCTGAAGGACACGACCCAGCCAGATCGGGACTTCATCTTTGGCAACTTCACCAACATCGGGCGCCCGGCCGGTCTGAAGACCGGGACCACAGACAATCTGAAGGACGTGTATGCCGTCGGCTTCACCCCCACCCTCGTCACCGGGGTGTGGATGGGGAACAGCAACGGCGAGGTCATGCAGGGCATCTCCTCCGCGCTCGGACCGGGCATCCTCTGGCGCGAGTACATGAAGGAGATCCTGAACGGCTTCCCGCCGACCGACTGGCAGCGACCGCCGAACATCATCGAGGCGAACGTCGTCGTCGCGCCGGGTGCGTTCGGCGGGAACGGCTCCGGCCTGCTTCCCTCGAGCCTCACGCCATTCGTCTCCCGGGAGATCTTCGTCAAGGGCACCGAGCCGCGGAAGGTCGATGACTGGTACACCGCCGGCTGCGCCTCCGCGGACGGGACCCAGAAGGTCGCGATGGAGATCAAAGAGGTCGGTCCGGCCGCGTGGAAGCCGGATCGTGACCGCTGGATCAAAGAAGCGATGGCCGGGGCGCACACCTATGGCCGGTACACCTGGAACCTGCGCCTGGATGGCGTCTGCCCAAGCGTGAGCCCGTCGCCGTCGGCCTCGCGGACGCCCTCGCCCACGCCCCCGCGGCCGAGTGGACCGACGGTCCCGCCGATCACCCTCCCGCCGACCCCGCGCCCGACCCCGCCGCCCACTCGGGCGCCGTGAGCCGCTACGCGGGCGCGCCGGCTGCGGCCCTGGAGCGCCGGGGCTAGAGCCGGACGATGGTCGCCCCGTCGCCGCCCTCGGTCGCGCCGGCCGACGCGTGCTCGCGTACGAGGGGATGGCGGGCGAGGACCTCGCGCACCGCGCTGCGCAGCGCGCCAGTGCCCTTCCCGTGGACGATCCGTACCCGCTCGTGGCCGGCCAGCGCGACGTCGTTGAGGTAGCGGTCGAGCACCTCGAGCGCCTCCTCGGCGCGCGCACCGCGCAGATCGAGCTGGAGCGGGACCGCCGCGGCGCTCGCGGTCACGACCGACCGCACCAGCCGCACGGTCCGCTGATGGTCGCCGCCCGATGGCGCCGGGCGCAGGCTCTCGCGCGGGACGCGCAGGCGGAGCGGGCCGGCCGACACCTCGGCGATCCCCTTGTCGTCGATCGCGAGGAGGATCCCGGGATCGCTCACCCCGTCGATGAGGACCGGCTCGCCGATCGCGATCGGCCGAAGCGAGCGGACCGGCGCGGGGGGTGCCACGGCGTCGCGG
>JAYVCA010000242.1:0-4485 GCA_043750135.1 Chloroflexota bacterium
CAGAGGTAGTGGACGATGCCGTCCTCGTCTTCGAGCGTCTCCCGCTTGTAGACCTTCGCCCGCGGGACCATGAAGACGCAATCGCCGCAGCTGGTGGGCAGGCCCGGGCGCGGCCGGTTGGCGGAACGGGCCACCGCGAGCGCGAACACGAGCCCGGCGACCACGGCCAGGACGACGACCACGGCGATCAAGATGACCATATCCGCGCGCTCCTCTCGTGCGTACCCACCGTATCAGGAGGTACGGAATGAAGATCGGAGCGCAGATCGCACGGACGATCCTGCTCGCTGCCGGCTTGGCGCTCGCCGGGTGCGGCGGGCCCGGATCCGGTGGGGCTGGGCCGGCCGCCACGGCCGCCGGAGCGCCGGCGGCGGCCACGCCCGCGACATCCGTTGCGCCGCGGGCGTCAGCCAGTCCGGGTGAGGGCTACAGGGACGAGTACGGGTACTGAGCCGTCGGTTCGCGGCGTTGCCGGCCGACGGCGCCGGAAGACAGAGTCAGGTGGCGAGGGCCTCCGCGCCGCGCTCCAGACGCGCTGGATGGCGGGCGTTGGTGAGATCGAGCGCCACGATCGCGCCGACCAGCACCGCGATCCCGACCACCTGCCAACCGGTGAGCGACTGCGGCGGACTGACGAACAGCAGGTTCACGAGGACACCAGTGATGGGGAATGCGAGCTCGGCGATCGTCGCCAGGGACGCCGGCGTGCTGGCCAGGCCCCGGTAATACAAGAGCATCGGAAAGAGGCCGGGGATGAGCGCGATCCCGAGATAGAGCGGCGCGTCCGCCCACCGGTATGAACCGAAGGCCGGAGCCCCGCCGAGAGCGAGCAGCAGGACGGCGAGCGCGGGAAGCGCCGTCGCGAACCGCAGACCGGTGAGGGTCGTGAACCGGATATCCGCGAGCGCGTACCGCCCGAGGACCGTGCCGGCGCCCCAGATCGCCGCAGCGGCGAGCGCGAAGACCGCGGTCGCGATGTGGAAATCCTCCCACGCGGCACGCGGATCGAGCGGGTTGGGGATCGCGATGAAGTACGCGCCGACGAGAGCGACCGGGATCACCAGCCACGCGCGTGAAGGAAGACGCTCGCGCAGCCAGAGGTTCGCGAGGAGGATCGCGATGAGCGGCTGGGTCTTCTGCAGCACGAGCGTCTCGATGAAGTGGCCGTAGCTGAACGAGATCGTGAATAGGATCGTGGCGAGGCCGGAAGCGCCGACGCCGATGACCACGACCGCGCGCCACTGCGTTGCGGTCAGAGACCGGATCTCGTGGCGCGCGAGCCACAGGATCGGCGCAACGCAGGCGACCAGGATGAGGTGCTCCATGAACACGAGCTGGACCGACCGGAGCAGCGTGTCTTTCGCCAAATGCTGGAGGATCGGCGCGCGGAAGAGCGCGTCGGTACCCCACAGCATCGCGGCGACCGCAACGAAGATGACCGCAAGACGATCGAACATGCAACAAGTCTTACATGGATCGGAGCCCCAGAGAGCCGGATCTCGTTCAGGGGCGCACGCTCTCGAGATCTGTAGGCCGTGAAGGAATCGAACCTTCGACCCGCTACTTAGAAGGTAGCCGCTCTATCCGCTGAGCTAACGGCCCGAGAAGCCAATTATCAGACAGCTGGCTCACGCTGGCCCGCGGCGTAGACTTCTTGCCATGCACCAGCGCCGGCATCGCGATTGGCCACGCGGGCGGGTCACCCCCCGCCTTCGCACGCTGTGCGATCGCGGCGCGCGGTGCGTCGGCGGGCTCTCGGGCTGTTCGAGGTAGCGACGAGCTGACCCTCGCGTCCTCGAAAACCGCGGAAAACCGCGGAAAACCGCTTTGGAGAGCCATCTCATGTTCATCTCGACCGCCCTACCGCGAACCCGTCGCGCCGATCCATGGCGCGACACCGACGTGATCGACGCGCGCGCCCCACGCTTCAACCAGAGCGTCGTGGCGACCATCTCCCTGGCCGCCGTCGCCCTGGGCTGGTGGCCGTTCCTCGGTCTGCTGGCCGCGCAGCTGGCGATCGGGCTCCGCTTCGGGCGCCGCTCTTGCCTTCCCTGCGTCGCCTACTTCGAGCTGATCCAGCCACGCTTCGGTGAAGGACCACTGGAGGACTCACGGCCGCCGCGCTTCGCGAACCAGGTCGGCGTCGCCTTCCTCGGCTCGGCGACAGTGGCGTACGGGCTCGGGGCCAGCGGCCTCGGTATCGCACTCGGGCTCGTCGTGGCCGCCCTCGCGGCCCTGGCGGCGACGACCGGATTCTGCGCCGGCTGCGAGATGTACAAGATCGGCGCCCGGCTTCGCGGGATCCGCGCCCACCTCCTCGATCGCATCGAACCCGCCGACGTCGACGGCCTCAGCGACCGCGCGATCGTGGAATTCGCCCACCCGCTCTGCACCGATTGCCAGACTCTCGCGCGAGAGCTGCACGCCGGCGGCGAGCGAGTGCTCACGATCGACGTCTCGCGACAGCCGGCGCTCGCCCGCAAGTACGGCATCGCGGTGGTCCCCGTCGCGGTCCGCGTCGCTCAGGACGGTCGCGTGACGGAAAGGATCGCCGGCTAGCGGCTTCTCACGAGCCGACACGACCCCTAACGACCATTAACGACCGGGTGCGTGGATCGCGGTGCCGGCGGCGACGAGCGACGCCTCGCGCAGCGTCTCGGCGAGCGTCGGGTGGGCGTGGATCGTCGCGATGATGTCCGCGGTCGTCGCCTCAAGCCGCAGGGCCAGGGTCGCCTCAGCGACGAGCTCGCTGGCCTGCGGGCCGGCGATGTGGACGCCGACGATCCGTTGATCCTCGCCGACGGTCACGAGCTTGAGCAACCCGTCGCTCTCACCGAGCGCGAGCGCGCGGCCGGAGGCCTTGAATGAGAACCGGGTCACCTTCACCGCCGCCCCGTGCTTCTCCTTGGCCTGGGCCTCGGTGAGGCCGACCTGCGCGAGCTCGGGGTGGGTGTAGACGACGATCGGGACGGCGTCATAGTCCATCGCCGCGTCCAGGCCGAGGATCACGTCGACCGCGACCTCTCCCTGCGTCGATGCGACGTGCGCGAGCTTCGGTGAGCGCGGCTCGCCGACACAGTCGCCGATCGCCCAGATGCCCTTCACGCTCGTGCGCATCTGCGCGTCGACGGTGATACCCAGGCGCTCGGTCGCGAGCCCGACGTGCTCGACGCCCGACAAATTGGCGATCCGCCCCGCGCCGAGCAGGATCTCATCGGCTTCGAACCTCTCGGACTTGCCCTCGATCTCGGCGATCACGGTCACGGTCGACCCCTTGCGGTGCGCCTCGGTGACCTTCGCATTGGTCTTGATCTCGATCCCCTTGGCAGCCAACGAGCGCGTGACCACGCGCACCAGCTCCGGGTCGGCGAACGTGAGCGGCTGCGGGAGCATCTCCAGGATGACGACCTGCGTCCCGATCTCGGCGAAGAACGTGCCCAGCTCGAGGCCGATCACACCGGCGCCGATGACGATGAGGCGCTTGGGGGCCTTCGCGAGCGCGAGCGCGCCCGCGTTGTCGAGCGGCTTGGCCTCGGCGAGGCCTTTCACCGGCGGCATGCCGACCTTCGACCCGGTGGCGACGATGACCGCGTTCGCAGTGACCGTCCGCTCCCCATCCTTGCCTTTTACCCGGATCTCGTTCGGCGAGACGAGCGTGCCCTCCCCGGTGATGAGGTCGGCCTTGCGGCCCTTCAGGAGCATCTCGACACCGCCAACGAGCTGCTTCACCACCGCGTCCTTGCGCGCCACGGCCTTCGTCAGGTCGAACGAGGCACCCTGGACGGTGATGCCGTGCTCCTCGCCATGGGTCGCGAGCCAGTAGGCGTGGCTGGAGTCGAGGAGCGCCTTCGAAGGGATACAGCCCACCGTCACGCAGGTGCCGCCGACCCGGTCACGCTCGATGAGCGCCACCCTGGCGCCCTTCGCGCCGGCATAGATGGCCGCGACGTACCCGCCGGGGCCGCCGCCGAGGATCGCGATGTCGTACGGAGCGTCCGCCATCAGACGAACAGCGTACGGTCTCCCGCCGCGTCGCGCTCCAGCGGATGGGCAGCGTACCCGTGGCCCGCGAGGAGCCGCAGATAGAGCGGGAGGAAGGCGAGCCCGATGCGCTCGTATTGGCGGACGTGCCGGAGCTCATGCCGGAAGAGCGCCGGTCCGAGCGGTGCGGTCGACACGATGACGTGACCGAACGTGATCGCAACGTAGCCGCGCCGCGACAGGATCAGCCGCGCGAGCCCGCGATCGCTCACGTAGACGAAACAGCCGCCCCGGAACGTCGGACGTGTGAACGAGCAGAGACCGACGAGATGACCGATCGGGTCGGCGTGATGGGCGATCAGCGCGGGGATCCGCTCAGTGCCCCACGCGCTCGACGATCCGATCGACGGCCAAGGCGATCGTGGCATCGGTCGTCCGTCCGGGGTCGTAACGGATGACGAGCCGGTGCTCGAGCGGGCTCGCCTCCACGCTGGTCACGCCCTC
>JAYVCA010000243.1:0-3732 GCA_043750135.1 Chloroflexota bacterium
CTCACCACGTCGTTCTGGGTGGTCTTCTGGGCCTCACCGAGGCTCTTCTGCGCGTTTTCCACCGACTGTCGGGCGATCGCGAGATCCTCGCTCGACGCACCGGAGATCGTGCGCTCGTAGTTCGCCTGCGCCGATCCCACGTTCGCCTGTGCCTGATTCAGTGAGACGATGAGGTCCGTGGTGTCGAGCTTGGCGAGCGGCTGACCGAGGGTGACCTGCTGGCCCGGGGCCACATAGATCTCGGCGAGTCGGCCCGCGCTCTTGAAGTTGAGCCGGACCTGGCCAGCCGCGTTCACCGATCCGGATACCGCGACCGTTTGGGTGACGCCGCCGCGCGCGACGACCGCGGTCCGCAGCTCCGCCGTCGCGGGTGCAGCGCTGCAGGCGCTCGCGACGAGGACGGCGACGATCGTCGCCGGGACGACGCGGAGTCGTGAACGCAACATGTAGTTCCTCTTCCCTTGTTCCGGTCGGAGTCGCGGTCGCGGTGCGGACTTCGGCCTCTCCCGGTCGCTCATCTCTAGAGGCTCGACGCGCTCGGTGCGGCGAGGCGCGCGGCGGCCACCGCACCGAGCGAGTAGAGAAGGACGATGATCGCCGCGACTGCACCGATCAGGGGCAGCTGCATCGCCAGGTAGAGCACCGTCGCGCCGATGAGCGCGACGATCCCGGGCCCGACGCGGGGGGCCCAGCGTGCGAGCGGGCGCGAGCCGAAGAGGACGTCACCCAGCCTCCACGCCAGCGCGGCGAATCCGATCAGGGCGACCAGCCCGACGAGGACCGCGATCCCGGCGCCGGCCATGAAACCGGCCTGCAGCCCGAACTGGATGCCGCCAGGAGCCTGCCGGAAGCCGCCGGCGAGCGTGCTCAGGAGCACGACCGACGCCAGGAACAGCGTCGATCCGACCAGCGCGACGACCGCGGCGCCGGTGCCGAGGATCCGCAGCTGATCCCGCCAGCCGCCGTTCGTGGCGCGATACGCGCCGAGTACCGGTCCGCGAGCGAGGACCAGCGCCGCCGACACCCCGATGAGGACGAGGAGATAGCCGGCCGCATCCCGCGCGGCCTCCGAGACGTTCCGTTGCATCGGGACGAACGCCCGGAACGGGACTGGCACGCTGCGCTCCGCATCGCCGATGGGTCGGAGCGGCGCCGCGCTCCGACCGGCGAAGCTCACAAAGACCCGCGGCCGCGCGTCCGGCGCGTCGGCAACCTGCGTACCAACGAACAGGAGCGCGCCGATCGCGCTCGCCAGGATCACCCCGGCGAGGACCAACAGCGAGTCGCGATGGTTCACCGGGTGGCGGTCCGGTGGGCGGCGCCCCGCAGCATCGCGTGCGCCGCGATGAGGCTTCCGAGCCCCACGAGCGCGACGGCGATCACGAGCAAGCCATCGATGAAGAACGCGGCGCCGGATGCATCCTCGAGGCCCTGGGCCGCGGCGAACACGCGCTCCGCACCCGCCGCGAGGTCGGCCCCATGCGCGAGCACCGCCCACACCAGGTAGCCGAAGCTCGGGATGGCGAGTGCGGCGGCGGCGATCCATTCCCAGGCGACGCCGCGCTGGACCGAGATGCGGCGCATCACCACGTCGCGGAACCCGACTGGGAGCGGCTCGGGTCGCACGGCGGCCAACACGCGGTGGAGGGAGCGCTCCTCCGGCTCGAGATCATCCATCAGTGCGTCCGCGCCCGCGCGGCCAGGCGACCGCGGAGCGCCGCGCGCGCGCGGTGGAGGTGCGTCTTCACCGTCCCGAGAGGCAAGCCGAGCGCATCGGAGACCTCCTGGTAGGAAAGCTGCTGGATGTGCCGGAGCGTGAGCGCGGCGCGATAGGCCGGGGAGAGCTCGGCCATCGCGGCCATGACCTCGGCGACCTCCTCGCGGCGCACCGCGGTCAGCTCCGGTCCGGCCTCGGCCGGCTCGGGATCCTCGGGAAGCTCGTCGACCGGCATCTCATGCGCGTGCCAGCGTTGCGCGTGGTTGAGGCTCGCGTTCGTGGTGATGCGGAAGATCCAGGGCCCGAACGGATACGCCGGGTCGTATTGATGGAGCGCTCGGTACGCGCGGATGAACGCCTCTTGGGCGCAGTCGTGCGCCGCATCAGCGTCATGCGTGATCCGCAACGCGATGTTGTACACGCGCCCTCCGTATCGCTCGACCAGCACGGCGTACGCATCGGCGTCACCCAAGAGGCAGAGCTGCACGATCTCCTGATCGGTCCGTGTCAGCCTTCCCCTCCACCGACGGACGGGATCGTCACCGGTCATTTCCAGATACCCGGCCGATCGCCTCCGTGTTTCAGGCGTATTGTCCATGTCTCCATGGACCTCACCTGGCTGGGACACGCATGCTTCCGCGCCCGCGGGCGGGAGGGGATCGTTCTGACCGATCCCCCCGACCCGAAGTCGGGCCGCGCCATCCCCAAGACGGCCGCCGATCTGGTCACGATCTCCCACGACGACCCCAAGCACGCCAGCCTCCGGTCCGTCGGCGGAGAACCGATCGTCCTGCGCGGGCCGGGTGAGTACGAGGTCCAGGAGATCCTGGTGACCGGGATCGGGACCTTCCGGGACGAGGAGTCGGGGCGCCTGCGCGGCCGGAACACGGTGTACGCGATCCGCCTCGACGACCTGGTCATCTGCCACCTCGGCGGTCTCGGGCATGCCCTGCCGGCCGCCGATCTGGAGCGGCTTGGCGACGTGGACGTCGTGCTCGTGCCGATCGGCGGTGGCGACGTCGACCTCACCGCCGCGCGGGCGGCCGAGGTCATCCACCAGCTCGAACCCAAGGTCGTGGTGCCGATGTCCTACGACCCGGACGCCCAAAAGAAGGACAGCCCGTTCGAGCGTCTGCTCCACGAGCTCGGGGTGAAGGACCTCACCCCGGTCGCAAAGCTGTCGGTCACTCGGAGCTCGCTGCCCGACAACATCCAGGTCGTCGCCCTGGACTCGCGCGCGCGCATCTAGGCCCCGTCCTTAGCCGTCTGCTTGCTTGACCGGCAGGCGGACAATCTGTCCACATGTCCGCCAGGTATCAGCCGGAAGAGCTGGACCGGACATCGGAGGGACGGAAGGCATGGAACGGGCCCACTTCGCGACCGAGATCCGCTGGCTCCTGCAGACCGCGCTCGTCGTTTTCATCGCGACCCCGGTCATCGGGATCCTGAATGGGACGAAGGCTCTCGGCGACCTCAGCCGCGACACCATCCTCACTCATGTCCACGCCGGGACCTTGGGGTGGATCACCCTCGGGGCGTTCGCGATGGTCCTTTGGCTCTTCGGCGCGGCGGTCCCCGCGTCCAAGGATCGGAACACCCGGATGCTCGCGGTCCTGTCCGCGGTGGCGATCCCGGTGTACGTCGCCGCGTTCTTCAGCGGCAACCTCCCGGCGCGCGCGGTCACCGGCACGCTCCTGCTCCTCCTCATCCTGATGTGGGTGGTGTTCGTGGTCGGCGTGGCGAGCGGGATCGGCTTCGGTCGTCTCTCGGTGCCGCAGCTGGCCGTCATGTTCGCGCTCATCACGTTCGTCATCGGGTCGAGCCTCGGTGTGCTCATCCAGATCCAGCTCGCGACCGGCGCCAAGATCATCTCGCCCGAGGGCACCGGCGCCCATGCCGCGGCGCAGGTGACCGGCTACCTCGCGCTCATGGCCGTCGGGCTCATCGATTGGCGACTGCTCGGAGAGGCGTCACGACGCACGATGGCCGCGACGGTCATGGTGCTCTCGCTGTTC
>JAYVCA010000244.1:0-4275 GCA_043750135.1 Chloroflexota bacterium
CGACCGCTCCGCGAAGGCGAGGATGAGGGATCGTCGCAGGCCACCGAGCTTGCGGCGTACGAGCGCCGCCAGGCCCAGCAGCAACAGCGGCGCACCGGCTGGCGTCCGGCAGGCACGGCCGCGCCATGGCGCGCGGGTGCGCCAAGCGGCGGGGGGAATCGCCGCTACGGCGGCGCGGCCTACACCGAACAGATCCGCCGAGTGACCGCGGGTCCGCGGGTGAGCGCGCCGTCCCACGAGGCCGGCGCCGGCGATCCGATCGCCGGCCCCCATGCGGTGCTCGAGGCGCTCCGTGCCGGCCGGGTCATCCGCAAGCTCTATATCTCGCAGGATCGTTCGCTCCGCACCGGCCCGGTGAACGATCTCATCGCCGAGGCCCAGGAAAAACGCATCTTCGTGAACTACGTCGACAAGCTCGAGATCTCGAAGATCTCGCCGATCGAGAACCATCAGGGCGTCATCGCGATCGTCGAGGGCCGCTCCGGCGTCGACCTGGACGAGCTTCTCTTGCACCTCGACACGGTGCAGGAAGCCGCGCTCGTGCTGGTCGTCGATTCGCTCCAGGATCCGCAGAACTTCGGCGTGCTCCTGCGCTCCGGCGAAGGTGCCGGCGTCGATGGCGTCATCATCCCGCGGCACCGGTCAGTCGGTCTGACTCCCGCGGTCGCTAAAACGAGCGCCGGCGCGAGCGAGCACCTCCTTATCGCAGATGTCGCGAACCTCCGTCAAGCGATCGACGCGCTCAAAGAGAAAGGTCTCTGGGTCGTCGGCGCCGACGACTCCGGCGACCTGTTGTATGACGAGGTCGACTACCGCGGGCCGACGGGCATCGTCATCGGTGGCGAAGCCGAGGGCATCCGCCGCCTGGTCCTCGAGGGCTGCGATCAGGTCGTCCGCATCCCGATGGAGGGCCAGGTCGAGTCGCTCAACGCGGCCGCGGCGGGCAGCGTCATCCTCTATGAGGCGCTCCGGCAGCGGCGCCGCGACGTCGCGCCCCCGGCGACCCAGACCCCGCGCCCCGCACGGCCGGATCGGCCGGATCAGGTGGGGAAGCCGGATCGGGTGGATCTCCGTCCGGACGACGACGAGGACGAGCTCGAGCTCGAGGCCGATCTCCAGGCCGAGGACGGCGCGTATCCCGACCGCGCCGAGGCGGACTCCGCGCCGATCAGCGCCGAGCGGCCCGACGATCAGACCGAGGAGGAGCCGGCGGTGGTCGCCCCGGCCCCGAAGCCGCGCAAGACGACGGCAAAGAAGGTGACCGCCGCGAAGAAGACGACGGCCGCGAAGAAGGCCACGGCCTCGAAGAAGACGAAACCGGCGGAGTAGCCTTCGCTGACGTTCGTCCAGCTCGCGCCGGGGTAGCTCAGTTGGTAGAGCAGGGCTTTTGTAAAGCTCAGGTCGCGGGTTCGAGCCCCGCCCCCGGCTCCGATTCCTGCGCGCTACCTGTTGCGTTCGATCGGATTCGACCACGCCCGCCGGCCCTGGTGGTCGACGACGGTCACGCGGCACCAGGGCGCGTCCAGGCCGGCGAGGTCGAGCACGACTTCGGTGAGGTCCGTGCCTTTGGCGTCGACGACGGACGACCCGATGCCCCGGGCGAAGACCCAGCGCGCCGGCGAGCACCGCACCACGAGCTTGTCCGCATGGTCGACGGAGATGTCGTGGATCTCCGGCCCGGTGCTGGAGTAGTACGCCCCGCGCTTCAGTGCTTCCACGATCTGGCCGGAGGTCCGTTCCTCCGTCTTGACCCAGACCCAGGCCAGGAGCGCATCGTCGCGCTCGCCGGTGAAATGCGCGTCGTCATTCGCGCAGGCGGTGTAGCGGCCGCCCTTAAGCAACAGGCGATCGAAGACGTGCCAGCTGTCGGAGCGGTCGTTCAGGCCCGCGGTGGTGGCGTTCCAGGCCTCAATGGCGTGGATCGGTCCGAGGGAGCGGATCTCGTCCTCGCCGAGGTTGTACCAGGCCGGATGGTTCGCTACCACGAACGCGCCGGCGTCAAGTGCGCGCTTCGCGAGCGATGGGCCTGTTTCGTCCGGCGTCGTACGCGCGAAGTCCGCGGGAAGGCCGACACCGAGCAGGTGCCAATGCTCGCCGGATTCGACGCGGCCGGCGTGCAGCTCGGCACCTCGGATCGTCACGAACCCGTCGCGCTCGAACGGCGTCCCGTCGGTGAGCGGATATCCGAACTGCTCCAGAAAGTGATCCGAAAGGCAGAGGAAGTCATAGCCCGCGGCGGCGTACATCGCGCAGATGGCTTCGGGTGCAAGGTGTCCATCGGAGCGATCGGAGTGAGTGTGGAGGTTCCCGCGTCGGAAGCTTCCGGGGAGGATGAACGGATTCGCCCAGCTCATGCGTGGGCTGGCGCCGGCATGGCGGCGTCGGGATCGGTCGCCGCAGCCACCTCGGCCAGCGCGATGACATACGCAAAGGCCCGCGCCGCGCCCGGGGCGACGCGCAGCCTGACCGTCGCTCCCATCGCGAGGTGGTGGTCATGCTCGAGGCGAAGGCGCCACTGCGTGTGGTCGTCGAGCTCGACGCTGTACTCGGTCCGATCGCCAAGGAAGGCCGCGCGGCTGACCCGCGCGAGCAGGGTGTCGGATGCGTCGGGGGCTCCGTCCGCGATCTGGATGTCTTCCGGTCGTACGAATACGACGGCATCCGCGCCGGCCACCGGCGGGTTGGCCCCAGTGGAACAGCTGAGCCGGCCCCGGCCGGTCTGCACCGTCGCGCGTCCATCCTGGAGCTCCACGCATTGGCCGACGAGCCGGTTCGGATTGCCTACGAATGCCGCCACGAAGGCGGTCCGCGGCGTCGTGTAAACCTCGGTGGGCGTGCCGATCTGGTGCACGACACCGCCTTCCATGACCGCGATGCGATCGGAGAGGCTGAGTGCTTCCTCCTGATCGTGCGTGACGTAGATCGCGGTGAAGCCCAGCCGCGCCTTGAGGGCCGCGATCTCTTCGCGCATCTCCAGGCGCAATTTGGCGTCCAGGTTGGAGAGCGGCTCGTCGAAGAGGACGATCGTCGGCTGGTACACGACGGCTCGAGCGAGGCCGACCCGCTGCTGCTGGCCCCCGGACATCTCGCGCGGGAATCGATCCTCAAGCCCCTTGAGTCCGACCATCGTCACGGTCTCCATCGCCCGCCGGTGCCGCTCCGCGCGGGAGACTCCCCGGACGCGCAGTGGGTACGCGACGTTGTCCAGCACGCTCAGATGCGGAAAGAGCGCGAAGTTCTGGAAGACGAGGCCGATATTCCGCCTGTGGGTCGGCACGTCGGTCACGTTCTGGCCGTCGATCCAGACCTCGCCCGCGTCCGGACGCAGACCCCCCGTGACGCAGCGCAGCGCGGTCGTTTTCCCGCAGCCGCTCGGGCCGAGCAGCGTGACCAGCTCTCCGCGCCGGACTTCGAGGTCGATGCCTCGAAGCGCGACGAAGTCTCCGAATCCCTTCACCATTCCGCGCAGCTCGATCATGGTCTCGCTCATAGCCCCTTCACTCCTCCGAGGATCGCCTCCGGCCGGATCTGCCGCTGGATGAGTACGAGCAGCGCGAGCGACGGCAGGAGCAGGATTACCGAGATCGCGCTCGCAACCTCCTGGAACCCGTCACCGATCGCAAGGTACGTCTGGACGGTCAACGTGAGCGTGCCCGGGCCGTACGTGACCAGGGTCAGGGTGAATTCGTTCAGCGAGGTGATGAGCGCGAAGAGCGTCGCGGCCATCAGGCCGGGTAGGGCCATCGGGAGCGCCAGGTGCACGGCGTTCCGTCTCCAGTTCCCGCCACACACCCGGCCGGCCTCGAACACGCGCTCGTCGAGGCCTTCAAACGTCGCGGTCATGATCAGCACGACAAACGGCATCGCGAGCACCGCATGAGCAAGCGCGACGCCGATATGCGTGTTCACTAGGTGGAGGGCGTAGAACTCGCGCGACGCCCCGAGGGCGAAGGTGATCGGCGGGATCGTCTTGGGCAGCAGGACGAGCGTGAGCAGCAGGCTCTTCGCCGGGATGCGACGCCGCGCGATCGCCCAGGCGGTGGGCACCCCGATGACGAGACTGATGAGGACGGTGAGAGCGGCGATGAGGAACGAGTTGCCGAGCACCTGGGGGATGTGGGTGACGTTCACCGCCCATTCGAACCACCGGAGGGTGAAGGTCTCCGGGAACAGCCGGCCCCCGAACCAGCCCTGGCCGAACGCCATCGTCAGGATCGCGACGAACGGGCTGACGACATAGAGCAGGAAGGCGAGCAGGAACGTATACGCAACGAT
>JAYVCA010000245.1:0-16724 GCA_043750135.1 Chloroflexota bacterium
GAAGGGGACGCCCACTGATGCCCGACGCCCTGAGCGGACTCGCCGTTCCGCGCGGCTTCCGCGACATCCTGCCGACTGAGGCCCGCGAGCTCCACGCGATCGAGCGCACCCTCCTGGGTGCGTTCGCCGACTACGGCTATGTGCCGCTCGAGCCGCCGGCGGTCGAGTTCGCGTCGGGCGCGATCACGATGGATGAACGACGGATGGTCCGGTTCCTCGACCGTGACGGCCGCTTGCTCGCCCTTCGTCCGGACGTGACGACCGCGGTGGCGCGGGTGGTGGCCCAGCGCTATCGCGACGCGGACGCGCCATTGCGGCTGTCGTACTTCACCGCGGTCTTCCGCGAAGAGGCCTCGATGCGCGGCTCCGAGCGCGAATACGACCAGGCCGGGATCGAGCTGATCGGTTCATCCGGCGCGCTTGCCGACTGCGAGGTCATCGCGCTCCTCGCTGATGCCCTCGCGCGGTGCGGCCTCGTGTCAGTGGAGATCGACGTTGGCCACGCTGGCTACCTGCATGGCTTCACGGATGAGCTTCCGACCGAAGCACGCGAAGGCTTCGCGTCCGCGGCGCGCGACGGCGATCTCGTTCGCGCGCTCGGCCTCGCCCGCGGTGCCGGGCTCGCGGCGAAGCGCGCGGTGGCGCTCGAGCGCGGCCTCCGCCACCGCGGACCGGACGTCGCCGCGGCGCGTGCCGACGCGCCCAAGGGGTCGCTCAAGGCTCTCGACGAGCTCGAGGCGCTCACTCCATTGTTCGAGGCTGCCGGGATCGGCGCCGCGGTGCGCTTCGATCTCGGCTTCGTGCCGGCGCTGCCGTACTACAGCGGCGTCGTCTTCCAGGTCACCGCGCCCGGACTTGGCTTCCCGGTGGCGGCGGGCGGGCGCTACGACGGACTGCTCGGGCATCTTGGCGCCGACCGTCCCGCGACGGGCTTCGCGATCAACGTGCCGCACCTTCATCAGGCGGTCCTCGACGCCGGCTGGACGCCGGACGGCGACTCCGCGCTCCTGCTCCTCGATCCGGCCGATGACCTCGTCGTGACGGTCCGCGTCGCCACGGCGCTGCGCCGTGCGGGTATCGCCGTGTGCGTCGGTCCGGTCGCCGAGCGCGCCGGCCGCGAGGTCCGTGCAGGCCGGGTGGTCGACGAAGGTCATGTCGCATATGAGGGCACGACCCGGACGCTCGAAGCGCTCGTGACGCTGCTCGGCGGATCGCTCGAGTGAGCGCGCTCCGCGTCGCGCTCGCCCAGGGCGCGCTGATGCCCGATACCCGCGCCGCGCTCGCTGCGGCGGGATTGCCAACCGACGTTCTGGACAACGGCGACCGCCGCCTCCTTGTCCCAGCGGGTGAGGACACGACCTATGTTCTCTCCCGGCCGGGGGATGTCCCGACCTACGTCGCGCACGGCGCGGCCGATGTCGGGATCGTGGGCAAGGACGTGCTTCTGGAATCCGACGCCGATATCCTCGAGCTCGTTGACCTCCGCTATGGCACCTGCACGTTCGTGGTCGCCGCGCCGCAGGACATGATCGACAAGTCGCTCGACGAGTACCGACACCTCGGATCGCTCGAGGTCGCGACGAAATATCCGCGCGTCGCGGCCGCCCATTTCCAGAAGCGCGGCATCCAGGTCGAGATCATCAAATTGGGAGGGTCGATCGAGCTCGCGCCGCAGGTCGGCCTCTCGGATTGGATCGTCGACCTGGTGAGCACGGGCCGGACGCTCCGCGAGAATCGCCTCGCGGTCGTCGAGGAGATCGCGGTGTGCACCGCCCGCCTCATCGCCAACCGGGTGAGCTACTCGCGCGACCGTGAGCGGATCGCCGCGCTCGCGTCGCGGCTCGAGACCTGGGCCGCGGCGCGATGAGCGTCCGGATCGGCGACGTCGCGGCCCTCGGCCTTGCGGTCGCGCGCCGGCGCAATGCCGCGGCGTTCGATCAGGACACCCTCGGCGCGGTCCGGTCGATCATCGGATCGGTCCGCCGGAGCGGTGATGCCGCCGTCCTACGGAACGTGCGCCGCTTCGATCACCGGGACGCGACGGCCGCCGACCTCTGGGTCGACGCCGCGGCGCTCCGTCGTGCCGCCCGTCGCTGCCCGCCGGAGCTGCGGAGCGGTCTCGACGCGTCGTACGCGGCGATCCTGGGCTTCCACCGCACCCAGCGGCCAAAGACGATCCGTCACCGGGGCTCAGCGTTCAGCGAGGCCTTCGTGCCGCAGGCCCTCGCGCGCGTAGGGGGCTGCGTCCCCCGGGGCACCGTCGGCTATCCGTCCACAGCCCTGATGATCGGGGTCCCGGCCCGCGTGGCCGGGGTCGAGGATCTCGTGCTCGCCTCGCCGATGCCGGCGGACGGCGAGATCGATCCGGTGCTCGCCTATGCCGCGACAAAGATCGGGGCGCGCGGGCTCTATCGCGCCGGCGGTGCGGCGGCGGTCGCGGCGCTCGCCTACGGCACCGCCACGCTCCCGGCCGTCGACAAGATCGTGGGGCCGGGCAACACCTACACCACCGCGGCGAAGTGGCTCGTCTCGGCCGATGTCGGTATCGACGCGCTGCAGGGACCGAGCGAGCTGGTCATTGTCGCGGGCGGCGACGCCGATCCCGCGGCGGTCGTGCTCGACCTCCAGGCCCAGGCCGAGCATGGCGGCACACCGTTCGCCGCGCTCGTCTCGGACAGCGACGGTCTCCTCGCGGTGGTGGCCGCGGTGATCGGCAAGGTGGGCGCCCCGTCGGGGACGATCGGCCTGTACCGCGCTCGCTCGCTGGCTGCGGCGCTCAGTGCGGCGATCGACGCGGCGCCCGAGCATGTGAGCCTCTCCGGTCCGCGGGCCGCACGGCTCGTGGCGCGCACCCGGAATGCCGGCGCGGTGTTCGTGGGTACGAAGAGCGCGGTCGCGTTCGGTGACTACGTTGCCGGGTCGAACCACTGCCTTCCGACCGGCGGGTCCGCGCGTTGGTCGTCACCGCTCCGGGTCGATGACTTCGTCCGTTGGACGACGCGGGTGATCGCGCATGGCGACGTCCGCGCCGCCGCCCGGGCCGGCGCGGCCATCGCGCGCTATGAGGGCATGGCCTATCACGCCGCGTCGATGGAGCTGCGGGGCTAAGCCGATCCGGCTCCGCGCAACAGCGCGGCCGTTCGCTCCCCGGCGACCGCGCGCTTCCGGCGGAGAAGCCGAAGGTCATCCGGTGTGTCGATGTCGAGCGCGAAGCCGGCGATCCGCGGTGTCCGCACACGCAGCCCGCGTTGCCGGGCGGCGTCGAGGTGTGCGGCGAAGCTCGAGCGTCCGAAGCGCGGTTCGATGGCCCCGGGTGGCCGGAGCAGCAGCGCGTTCGTCCCGCGCCGGTGCCGGTCGGCGGCCACGACGACACCATCGCTCGCGCCAGCGGCGAGGATGCGGCGCACATCGCCGGTCCGCAGGAGCGGGAGATCGCCTGGCAGGACGAGGACCGCGGCGGCTCCACGCTCCGTCACGACACGGATACCGATCCGCGCGCAGGCCCGCGTGCCGCGCGCGGCGGACCGGTGGACGCGAGCCCCGAAGGCACGCGCCATCCGGGCCACGCCGTCGCTGTCAGTGACGACCAGCACGTCGGTCGCGGTGCCGCGACATGCGGTGAGGACATCGGTGAGCATCGCGCGGCTCAGCCGCTCGCGATCGCGAGGACCAAGCGCGCCCTGGAGCCGTCGCTTCGCACCGCGCGGGTCCCGCGCGACGATGACGATCGCGGTGTGGCTCACGCGGCGGCGGCGAGAGTTGCGGCGGCAAGAGCGGCGCGCGTGCCGGCGTCGCGCATGAGCGTGGGCACCGCGACGGCGCGGAGGCCAAGTGCCTGGACCGCCGGCAGCAGCGCGGCGTCGCTCTCGTCCAGCACGAAGACGTCAGCGATGCCGGCGTAGAGCCGCGCCACGCCCAGAGCCGAGACGTCGTGCCCGAGGCTCGCGAGCATCGCCGCGGCAGGCCCCTTGATCGCCGCGCCGGCGACGATCGGGGTCACCGCGACGATCGTGGCTCGCGCGTCCTGGAGCGCGTGCCGGAGACCGCGAAGGGCGAGGATCGGCCCAATGCTCACGAACGGATTGCTCGGGGCGATCACGATGGTCGACGCGGCGGCGATCGCCGCGATGACCTCGGCGCTCGGTACGGCGTCGGGCACGAAGCGCAGCTCGTGGACGGTGTCCGCCGCGCGCCGGCGGACGAAATACTCCTGGAACGCGATCCAGCCGGCGTCGGTGCGGACCTCGGTCTTCTGCGGCTCGTTGGTCGCTGGAAGGATCCGCGCGCCGATCCCGAGCGCACGGCGCATGCGGTCGGTCACCGCGGTGAGGGTCTCGCCCGCACCGAGCGCCTCGGTGCGGAGTACGTGCGTGGCGAGATCGCGATCGCCGAGGCGAAACCATGTCTCCGCGCCCAGCCGGCTGAGCTCCTCTTGCAGGTGGTACGTCTCCTCTGACCGGCCCCAGCCCTGCTCCTCGTGGACCAGGCCGGCGAGCGTGTACAGCACCGTGTCGATGTCAGGCGAGACGTGGAGTCCGTAGAAGCGCTCGTCGTCGGCGACGTTCACCACGGCGGCCACCCGAGCCGGGTCGGTCACCGAAAGCAGGCCGGAAAGGAATCGGGCTGCGCCCACGCCCCCGCACAGGACGACGATCCCTTCCACCGGTCCATTGTGGGTGAGGCCCTGCGACCGTGCGCCCGCATGTGGCACGCTATGCGGGTGAGCGACATCCTCCCGCGCCCGCGCGACGACCTCGCCGGCTTCGGCGCCTACAAGACCCAGCAGGCGGCGAGCGCCGAGGTCCGGGTGAACGCGAACGAGTGGGCCGAGCCGAACCGCGCCGGAACGTACCTCTCTCCGGACGAGCTGAATGAGGTCCTCCTCAACCGCTATCCGGCCGCCACTGGCGCTGCCGCGCTGCGATCCGCCCTGGCCGAGCGGTTCGGGGTCGCACCGGAGCAGCTGATCTTCGGCAACGGGAGCAACGAGGTCCTCCTGAACACCTTCCTCGTGTTCGGTGGCCACGGTCGGGCGACGCTCCTCTTCCAGCCGACGTACTCGATGCACGAGCGCCTGGCGCAGATCGCCGGCGGGACGGTCGTGAACGAAGAGATCGGCCTCCCGTATGACCTCACCGAGGTGCGCGCGCTCGCCGCGATGGCCCGCACGAAGCCGTCGATCGTCTGCTTCACCACGCCGAACAACCCGACCGGCAACCTCGTGGACCACGCGGTCATCCTCGCGGTCGCCGAGGCCTATCCCGAGACGCTCGTGCTCGTCGACGAGGCCTACAGCGACTTCGCCGGGACGACGATCCTCCCCCAGGTGGCCGGCCACCCGAACATCGTCGTGAGCAAGACCTTCTCCAAGGCCCGCGCCGCCGCGGGGCTCCGGCTCGGCATCCTCATCGTCGATCCGCGGATCGCGGACCGCTTCCGCGCGGTCCAGCTCCCGTACAACGTGAGCGCGCTCACCCACGCGGTCGGGGCGAAGCTGGCCGGTCTCGATGACGACATCGCGCGGCGGGTGGAGGAGTGCCGGGTCGGCCGCGACCTCGTCTACGCGGCCCTTCAGGCCGCGCCCGGAGTCGAACCCTTCCCGTCCACGACGAACTTCATCCTCTTCCGGCTCGCCGACGGGGACACCGCCGGCACGCACGCACGGTTCATCGAGCAGGGGATCCTCATCCGCGACATTTCGATGTGGCCCGGCTGCGCCGGCTGCCTGCGGGTGTCGATCGGCACGCCGGAGGAGAACGCCAAGGTCGTCACCGCCATCGGCCGGGTCTTCGCCGCGTCGGCGAAGGTGAACGCGTGAGTCCCGCACGGAAGACCTCCGCGACCAGTCGCACCGCGCGCTCGGGCGCGGTGAAGCGGAAGACGAAGGAGACCAACATCGACGTCTCGCTCCGACTCGATGCCGGCGGGAAGGCAAAGGTCTCGACGACGCTCCCGTTCCTCGATCACATGCTCGAGCTCATGGCGGTCCATGGGCTCATGGATCTGGTCGTGAAGGCGCGCGGCGACCTTGAGGTGGACCAGCACCACACCGTCGAGGACCTCGGCCTGGTCCTCGGACGCGCCCTCGACGAAGCGCTGGGCGAACGCGTCGGGATCGTCCGCTACGCCTCGATCAGCCTCCCAATGGACGAGGCCCTCGTGAACATCGCCATCGACCTCGGCGGCCGGCCGGGGTTCGCGTACGACCTCAAGCCAAAGCAGCGGATCGTCGGCTCCTTCGATACGACGCTCATGCCGCATTTCCTCGAATCGTTCGCCCAGACCGGGCGATTCACCCTCCACGTCACCGAGATCCGCGGCGGCAACTCGCACCATCTCCTTGAGGCGGCGGCGAAGGGCCTCGGTCGGGTGATCGATGCCGCGTCGCGCCACGACCCCCGTCGCGGCGGTCAGGTGCCTTCGAGCAAGGGACGCATCGGCGCCTGAGCTGACGCGCGGACCGCTCCTCCTGCTGGACGCGGCAAGCCTCCTCTATCGCGCGTATCACGCGATCCCCGAGATGCGGGCACCGGATGGGTCAAAGATCCACGCCGCCCATGGGTTCCTCGGCTTCCTGACCCGGCTGATCCCCGACCGGAGGGCCGATCGGCTCATCGTCGCGCTCGATAATGATTGGCGCCCGGCCTTTCGCGTCGATGCGCTGCCGACCTACAAGACCCACCGCCTTGCCGGGCCGGATGATCCGCCCGACGACGTCGGTCTGCAGTTCCCGGTCCTCCTCGAGATCTTCGATGCGATCGGGATCTCGTACGCCGAGGCGACCGGTTTCGAAGCGGAGGACGTCATCGCGACGATCGCCGCGGGGGCGAGCGGGCCGGTGGAGATCGTGACTGGAGACCGCGATCTCTTCGCGGTGGTCCGCGACCCCGCGGTAAAGGTGCTGTACACGCTCCGTGGCGTGAGCCACCTGGCTGAGGTGGACGAGGCCTGGATCTCCGCGAAGTACGGGATCCCGGGCGACCGCTATCTCGAATATGCGCTCCTGCGCGGCGATCCATCGGACGGCCTGCCGGGCGTCGCCGGCATCGGGGAAAAGACCGCCAGCGGCCTGCTGCGGCGATATGGGTCGCTGGATGCGGCGCTGGGAGCCGCCGATCTCGACCCGGCGGTCCGACGGAAGCTTGCGGGATCCGCCGAATACCTCGCGGCCGCGCGGCGGGTGGTCGCGCCGGTCGTGGATTGTCCCGTCCGCGGCGGCGATGGCGCGCTGCCTCGCATTCCTCATGACGCCGCCCGGCTTGGGGAGGTCGCCAGGCGATCCGGCCTCGACGGAGCGGTAACGCGCTTGGTCGAGGCCCTCGCGGCGCGGGCGTAGGAGGCCCTGCTTTTCAGGGATGCCCGACAATACGGTGGTGATCGCCATCGTCGACTACGGCGTCGGGAACCTCGCGAGCGTGCGGAAGGCCTTCGCCGCTGTCGGAGCCAAGGCCAGCCTTGTCCGTGAGCCGGAGCGCCTGGCCAAGGCGGCGGCGATCGTGCTTCCGGGCGTCGGGAATTTTGGCCACTGCAGCCGCGAATTCCACCGCTACGGATTCGCGGGGCCGCTCCGCGCCGCGCGGAAGCGGGGCATCCCGATCCTGGGTGTCTGTGTCGGGATGCAGCTCCTGTTCGAAGGGAGCGAGGAAGACGCGGCCGAGCCTGGCCTCGGGTTCTACTGCGGAAGCGTGACCAAGCTCACCGGCGTGCCGCGGGTCCCGCAGATCGGCTGGAACGCGATCGACCTTCAGGGATCGCACCCGTGGCTTCGGGATGTGACGAACGGCGATCACTTCTATTTCGTGCACAGCTACGCGCCCGAGACGGACGACGATGTCATCCTCGGAACGGTCGAATACGGCGGGCCCCGCCTGGCGATCGTTGGCAGCGACAACCTGCTCGGCGTGCAGTTCCACCCAGAGAAGTCCGGCGCGAACGGCCTGCGGATCATTCGCGCGTTCGCCGCCGCGGCGACCCGGGGTGCGGCGATCGGCGCAGCGCCCATCCGGAGCATCGCATGATCGTCTATCCGGCGATCGACATCCTCGATGGACGCTGCGTCCGCATGACGCGCGGTGATTTCGCGACCGCCGAAGATGTCGCCCCATCCCCGCTCGAAGCGGCGAAGCGCCTCGTGTCCGAAGGTGCCGAGTGGCTGCACATCGTGGATCTTGACGGCGCCCGGACCGGTCGGCCGGCGAACCTCGGGCACATCAAGCAGATCGCGAATCGCTTCACCGTGAAGATCCAGGCCGGCGGCGGGATCCGCGACTTCGACACCGCCGAGGCCTTTACCGAGGCCGGGGTGTCGCGCATCGTCGTGGGGACCGCCGCGGTCCGTGACCCCGAGCTTATCGGCCGCCTCGTGGACCGTCACGCCGACGGCATGGCCGTCGCGGTGGATGCGCGCAACGGCCTTGTCGCCGCGGCCGGATGGACCGAGACGACCACGGTGACCGCCGCCGACCTCGCGCAGCAGCTCGCGGTCGCCGGCGTGGCCACGATCATCTACACGAACGTCTCGATCGACGGCACGCTCCAGGGGGTCGATGTCGCCTCCACTCAAGCTGTTGCCCGAGCGTTTGGCGGCGACGTGATCTATTCCGGGGGCGTCGGCTCACTCGAAGACATCCGCCGGATCGCGCGGCTCCGCCACCGCGGGGTGAAGGGGATCATCGTCGGCCGCGCGCTGTATTTGGGCCGCTTCTCGCTCGCGGACGCGATGGCGGCGACTCACATCGAGCAGACCGCCTGATGCTCGCCAAGCGTGTCATCCCGTGTCTGGACGTCCGCGACGGCAAGGTGGTCAAGAGCGTCCGCTTCGTGGACACCAGGGAGGTCGGTGATGCGATCGACCTCGCGCGCCGCTACGACCGGGCCGGCGCGGACGAGCTCGTGTTCCTCGACATCAACGCGTCTCACGAGGGACGGCGCACGGTCATCGATTTCGCCGCCCGAGTCGCCGAGGAGCTGTTCATCCCGTTCACCGTTGGCGGCGGCATCGCGTCAGCCGACCTGGCCGGGGAGATCCTGCGCGGCGGCGCGGACAAGGTCGCGGTGAACAGTGCCGCGGTGCGCCGGCCGGAGCTGATCGGCGAGATCGCGGAGCGCTACGGCGCGCAGGCGACGGTCCTCTCGATCGACGCTCGCCGCGGCGAGGGCGGCTATGAAGTGGTGGTGGATGGTGGCCGCCGACCCACCGGCCGGGAGGTCGTCGGCTGGGCGCGCGAGGCGGTCGAACGCGGCGCTGGGGAGATCCTTCTGAACAGCATCGACCGCGACGGGACAAAGCTTGGCTTCGATCTCGAGCTCACCGCCGCCGTCGCGTCCGCGGTGGACGTCCCGATCATCGCCTCCGGCGGGGCGTCGTCGGCCGCAGACTTCGTCACCTTGTTCCGCGGGAGCGGCGCTGACGCCGGCCTCGCGGCGTCGATCTTCCACTACGGGGAGCTCACCGTTGGCGAAGTGAAGGCCGCCCTCGCCGCGGCCGGCATCCCGGTCCGCCCCGCCGAACGGGCGCTTGCGTCATGACGATCGATCTGGACACCGTCCGGTTCGACGCGCAGGGCCTGGTGCCGGCGATCGTCCAGGACGCGGCGAACGGCACGGTGCTAATGCTTGCCTGGATGGACCGCGAGGCGATCGAGGCGACCGCACGGACGGGCGAGGTCCACTTCCACAGCCGCTCGCGCGGGATGCTCTGGAAGAAAGGCGAGACCAGCGGCAACCTGCTCCATGTGGTCGACCTCCGGTCCGACTGCGACGGTGACGCGCTCCTGGTGCGCGCACACCCAGCAGGCCCGGTCTGCCACACCGGCACACGGACCTGCTGGGGAGACGGCGATGCTGTGCCGCTCGCGCGGACGCTCGCCGATCTCTCCGCGCTCCTTACCCAGCGGAAGCGCGATCTCCCGGCCGGGTCCTACTCCGCCGAGCTCTTCCGCAAGGGGCGCGGCGCGATCGCCCAGAAGGTCGGCGAAGAAGCGCTCGAGCTCGCGCTCGCGGCGGTCGCTGAATCGCCCGAGCGCGCACTGTCCGAATACACCGATCTGGTATATGCGCTCGTGGTCCTTGCGACGGAGCTCGGCATCAGCGCCGCTGACGTGGACCGGTCGCTTGCCGAGAAAAAGATCGCGGCGCAGGTCCGCTCGTGACGGTCGCGACCCCGGTCTCGGCGCCGGCGACGATCGTCGTTGACCGGCTGACCAAGCGCTACAAGGGCGCCGAGATGAACGCCGTCGACGGGATCAGCTTCACTGTGGCGCCGGGCGAGCTCTTCGCGCTGCTCGGACCGAATGGGGCGGGCAAGACGACGACGATCTCCATCCTCACGACCACGCTCTCGGCCACGAGCGGTCGCGCGACGATCGCGGGGCACGACCTCGCGACCGAGGCGAGCGCGGTGCGTGGATCGGTGGGGATCATCTTCCAGAAGCACAGCCTCGACCAGAACCTCACCGCTGAGGAGAACGTCCGCCTGCACGCGATCCTGTACCGGATCCATCCGTACCGGCCGTTCTTCTCGCTGATGCCGGTCGCCTACCGCGACCGCGTTCGTGAGCTCGCGGCCATCCTCGGCATCGAGAAGGAGATGTTCAGGCCGGTCAAGACCTTCTCTGGGGGGATGAAGCGCAAGCTCGAGATCATCCGCAGCCTGATGCATCGGCCCCAGGTCCTGTTCCTCGACGAACCGACCTCTGGTCTCGACGCTGCAAGCCGCCGCGCGCTCTGGGATCACCTGCGGGCGGTACGGGCCGAGGAGCGGACGACGGTGTTCCTCACCACGCATTACCTCGACGAGGCTGAGGATGCCGACCGGGTCTGCATCCTGAACAACGGGCGGATCGTTGCCGAGGACACCCCGGACCGGGTGAAGCGCGCGCTTACCGGTGAATTCGTGCTGATCGACGCCGACGATCGTGAGGCCCTGCGTCGTGAGCTCGGGGTGCGCGGGGTCCCATACACCGAGACGCCGCTGTTCCGCATTCAGCTTGACGAGCGTGGCGCGCATCCATTGTTGCGGAGCATCGAGACGCCCCTCACCGTCGTCCGCACGGTGGCGCCGACGCTGGAGGACGCGTACCTGAAAGTGCTGGCGCAGTCGTGATCAGCGAGCGCTCGCAGCTCGGTCCCATCCTGGCCCTCGCGCAGCGCGACTTCACTAAGCTCCTGCGCGACCGCACGCGGCTGATCACGACACTCATCTTCCCCTTCGTGTTCATCGGCGCGCTCGGGGGCGCGCTTCAGGCCAACTTCGGCGCGGCGATCGGGTACAGCTTTCTGGTCCTCACCTTCACCGGGGTGCTCGCGCAGACGCTGTTCCAGTCGACGGCGCTCGGCCTGATCTCGTTGATCGAGGATCGCGAGAACGACTTCAGCCAGGAGATCTTCATCTCGCCGCTTTCGCGCTACTCGATCATCTTCGGCAAGATCCTCGGCGAGACGCTCGTCGCGCTCCCCCAGGGGTTCGCGGTCATCCTGTTCGGCCTGGTGGTCGGCGTGCCCCTCAGCGTTGGCGGGGTGCTTGGCCTCATCGGAGCCGGGATCATCGTCGCACTCTTCGGCGGCGCGTTCGGCGTGCTCGTCCTCTCGACGCTCCAGAGCCAGCGGGCGGCGAACCAGATCTTCCCGTTCATCTTCCTTCCGCAGTTCTTCCTGGCGGGGGTGTTCAATCCGATCCAAGTGCTGCCGTGGTACCTCGAGATCGCCTCGCGCCTCGCGCCAATGCGCTACGCCGTGGATTTCCTACGCGGCGTGTATTACGCCGGCAGCCCCGAGTACGACAAAGTCGTGCTCCAGGATCCGCTCACCAATCTCGCGATCATGGGCGGTCTGTTCGCGATCTTCCTCGGTCTCGGCACGCTGCTGTTCGTGCGTTCGGAGCGGAACCGTTAGGTCTACGTAGGTCGCGTATCCCGGTCCTCCATCAATCGCACTACCTGACCTCCTTCGCTTGCCGGACCTGATCCGTGCGCCGGTCGCAGCGTGGTGTCGGACGTGATTTCTCCCCCGAACGGGTCGTCTGGGGTCGGCGCGGCGACGGTACTACTGCACCGAACGAGCGGGGAGGTCGAAGTGATGGGACGGGCGGTGACCCAACGCGGCCGCAGCTGGATGCGCGGTGTGAGCGCCGCGGTCCTGGCCGCCCTGGTCCTCGCGACCTTCCCGGCAGATGTGGCGGAGGCCGCGGCAGGCCGGACCGCGGCGAAGGTCGACCCCGTCCTGCTGGCGGAGGCGAAGGCCGCTCCCACCGCGCTCTTTTCGGTCATCGCGCGTGGCGTGCCATCAAGGGGCGTGCTCAAGCCGATCCCCGCGCAGGGACAGCGTGCCGACAGCGCCGACGAGGCGGAGCACGCGCTCCGCTCGGCCGGCGGTGACCTCCGCCAGGCCCTCAGTATCGTCGGCGCCGCAGCGGGACGGGTCACCGGCAAGCAGGTCCTCCAGCTCGCGAGCGACGGAAAGATCTCACGCATCGTCAAGGACGAAGTGTTCGCATCCGCCGACGACGACGACGACGCGGGCAGTGTTCCACCTACCGCGGCTGCGCTCAGCGGCGCTCGAAACGTGAACGCCCCCGCCGCATGGAAGGCGGGCCTCACCGGCGCGGGCATCGGGGTCGCGGTCCTCGACAGCGGTGTCGCTGCCCATTCGGATCTCGCCGGACGGGTCATCGCGAGCGTCGACCTCACCGGATCCGACTGGCGGGTCTCGCTGACGCCGCTCGGCGACCCAGGCGGGCACGGCACGCACGTCGCAGGACTCATCGCCGGGAACGGCGCCCGCTCGGGAGGTACGTACACCGGTGTCGCCCCGGGCGCGGATATCGTGAGCGTACGGGTCATTGACGCGACCGGGAGCGCCCGCCTCTCCACGGTCCTGCACGGACTCCAGTGGGTCCTCGCGAACCGTGGCACCTATCACATCCGCGTGGTGAACATGAGCTTCGGCGCTCGCGTCCGCAGCAGCTACCAGGCCGATCTCCTGGCTTCAGCGTCCGAGATGCTGACCTTTGCCGGCATCGTGGCGGTCGTGGCCGCCGGCAACATGGGAGCCGGCTCGAGCACGATCACCACCCCGGGCACCGATCCCTTCGTCCTTACCGTCGGGGCTCTGGACGACCGCGGGACCGCGGGAACGCTTGATGGAACGATCGCCACGTGGTCGTCCCGTGGCCCGACGGCCTTCGATGCGATCGCGAAGCCCGACGTCGTCGCGCCCGGACGGCGGATCGTCAGCCTGCGCGCCGAGGGCAGCACGCTTGATCAGCGGTATCCGGCGCGGCGCGTCGTCGCGGGGGACGCGGAAACCGCCCGGTATTTCACCCTGTCAGGCACCTCGATGGCCGCGCCGATCGTTGCTGGAGCGGTGGCTCTCCTACTCGAACGGTACCCCGCACTCGCACCGCGGCAAGTGAAGGCTCAGCTCCGGGCGACGGCGCGTGCGCTCATCGGCGTGTCGCCCTTTGATCAGGGTGCGGGGCTCATCGACGCGTTCGCCGCGGCCAGCACGCCGCTCGTGGCCGCGCCGCTGTCGACCTGGCGGGTGAGCGATGCCTTCGCGACCGACCTGGGGAGGCTCCTCTATGGACAGGTGCTCGTCTGGCGGGATCTTGCGTTCAACGGCGGCGTCGACTCACGCGGATTGCGCTGGACCGATATCAGCTGGGAGAACATCACATGGAACGACATCAGCTGGGAGAACATCAGCTGGGAGTCCTTTACCTGGACGAACATCAGCTGGGAGAACATCAGCTGGGAGAACGCGGGCTGGGAGCTGATCGCGCCGCAGGGCGGCACGGGCTCCGGCGGATGGGACTTGGTGGACTAGACCTATGAATGACGTAAAGCGTACCGTCGCCGATCTCTACATCGCGGCCGTCGCCCTCGCCGGCGTGGCCGCCTTGGCGGCGGGTTCGTTCCTGGTGAATGTCACGACCCTCGATCCGCTGATGTTCGTGCTGCTGCTCGTCCTTGCCGGCGTCGCCCAACGCAATCCGGTCATGCTGTTCCGATCGAGCGCGATCTCGATGTCCTTCGCGGTCAACGTGAGCACGTACATCCTCTTCGGAACCGGCGCGGCGCTCTGGGTAACGCTTGTCATCGCCGCGGTCAACGCGTTCACGCCAAAGCCGAAGGCGCTTCGCAAGGCGCTGTTCAACTTTGGCCAGTTCACGGTCTCGACGGCGGCCGCCGGGACCGTCTACCAGCTCGCCGGGGGATCGACGCCTCCGGCCTCCCTTTCCGCGACGATCGTCGGCGTCGCGGTCTCCGCTGCGGTCTACTTCCTGGTGAACAGCACGCTCACCGCCGGGGTCATCGCGCTGACCTCCGAGGCGAAGTTCGTCGCGGTCTGGAAGCAGAACTTCAGCTGGATGCCGGTGAACTACTTCGCGACCGCGGTGAACGGCGGCGCGCTCGCGCTCGCGTATCAGGCACTCGGGGTCTTCGGGGCGGCGGTGTTCGTCCTGCCCCTGGGGGTCGCCTGGTTCTCCTTCAAGCTCTACGTCGCGCGTTCGATCGAGGTCCGCGCCGAGAACGAGAAGCTGAGTGAGCTCAATCGGATCCTCGGGCGTTCCCACCTCCATCTCGAAGAGGCGCATATCTCCATCGTTGGCGCGCTCCTGGGCTCGTTGGAGGCGAAGTCCGATACGGGCGTCGGCCATCTCGCCGCCACGATCTACCGTTCCGTCGCGACCGCGCGGCGTCTCGGTCTCGACGGTACCTCGGTCCGCGCGGTCCAGCTCGGGGCCCTGTTCCACGACGTCGGAAAGATCGGTATCCCGGACACGATCCTGCGCAAGCCCGAGCGCCTGAGCGATCAAGAGTGGGCCGAGGTCCGTGCGCATCCGATCATCGGGGCGAGCCTGCTCGCCCAGATGCCGGATCTCGACGGGATCCGGCCGATCATCCTCTCGCACCACGAGCGGTGGGATGGCACCGGGTATCCGAACGGCATCCGCGGCGACCTCATCCCGCGCGCTGCGCAGATCATCGCCGTTGCTGACGCGTTCGAGGCGATGACCACGGCTCGCCCGCACCGTCGCTCGGTCACCCCGGATGTGGCGGTGCTCGAGCTTCGGGCCTGCGCGGGCACGCAGTTCGACCCGGCTGTGGTCGAAGCGTTCATCGCCGAGCTCGATCTCGCGCGCGGCACCGAGCTCGACCATCTCGTGCTCTACCAGCAGGCCATCGACACGGCCCGATCTAACCGATGAATAGGGAGAAGGTCATGATCACCACGCTTCACGGTCTCATCGCCGTCGCGCTCATCGTCGCCTCGCTCGCCTTCGGTGCCACCAGCGCGAATGCCGACACCAAGGTCGCTCCGGCCGCCCCGATCAGCCCGGCGAACATCTCCTGGGAGTGATCAGCTCACGGCTGCAGGAGCGGGCTGGCCTCGGCGCTGCCCGCCTGTCCGAGCCGCGTCTGGTCGTGGCCGGCCGGACCCCTGCGCCACCCGGCGTCGTTTCAGCTGACGACTACCCACAGATCCCCCAGCCGGCGGCCGAGCGCCCGGTCACGCCGCTTGTGGTGGCCGTCGTGGTCGGATCCGCCTTCGCCATCGTTGCTCTTGGCGCGCTCAGCTATCTCTCCGTCGGTGCGGCCGACGTCCATCCGCTCCTGCTCTTTCCCGTCGCGGCGACGGGATGGTGGCTCGGACGCCGGCTGGGCGTCCTGATGGCGCTCCTCGCCGCGGCCGCCGCCGTCGTGCCGGCCCGGCTTCTCGGTCAGCCGGTCACCGCCTGGGGTGTCGCGAGCGCGGTGATCCTTGCGGCCGCGCTGGTCAGCTGTTCGACCGCCACGTCCGCGATCCGCGCGCGGCAGCAATCGCTGAGGAGCGAGGCGGCGAAGCGCCAGGCCGCTCTCGGACTGCTCGCGCTCCAGCTGCGGGAGTCGGTGGTCAGCATCGACGTCGCGGTGCCACTGCTCGCCGATCCGACGAAGCTGGATCGCGTCCAGGGGGCGGCCTTCGATCAGGTGCGGCGCCATGCCCGCGGGCTCTCACGCGTCGCCAACGATCTCCTCGCGGTCGACCATCTCGAGACCCGCAAGCTGGAGCTCAGCACGGTCCCCCTCGATCTCGCCGCGTTCGCGCTGGAAATTGCGCGCCAGCGCATCCCGAATGACCGTGCCACGATCCTCGCGCCGGCCACTCCGGTCGAGGTGCAGGCCGATCCTGAGCGTCTCCGCCAAGTGCTCGATCACCTCATCGCGAACGCGCTGAAGTTCTCGACACCCGACAGCGGGATCATGGTCAGCGTCTCGGCCGACGCTGACACCGCTCGCGTGGACGTGACGGATCACGGAGTGGGGCTCTCGGACGCGGACCGCACGATCCTGTTCAGCCGCTATGGGCGCATCCGGGACACTCGGACGGCGAACGTCCCCGGCATCGGGCTCGGCCTGTACCTCTCCAAGCTGATCGCGATGGCGCATGGTGGGGACATGACCGCAGCGAGCCCCGGTCGCGGCCTGGGCGCCACGTTCAGCCTCATTCTCCCGCTCGCCGGCCGGCCGCACCCCCGGGCGCCCCAGGTGCCGGCGTCCAGCTTCTGGGACTGACCCGGCCCCTTAGGGCTCGAGGAGCTCCTGCGCGGCCTCGAGCCGCTCGATCGTGCGCGGCCGACCGAGGAGGGCCATCGATCCATAGAGCGGGGGTCCGATCTTCCGCCCGGTGACCGCGGCGCGTACCGCGATCGTCACGTCGCGCAGGGTCCAGTCGACGTC
>JAYVCA010000246.1:0-5338 GCA_043750135.1 Chloroflexota bacterium
GCCCTCGTCCACGAACTCGTCGGCGACGCTCGTTTCTCAGGACGGATCGACGATCCTCGTGAGCGACTACAGCCCAGGCGGCGTGAAGCACTCGGTCTATGACGGGCGCACGGGCCGGCTTCGCGGATACTTCGTGCCCGAGGTCGCGATGGCCCTCGACTCCCTCAGTGCGGACGGGCAGCTCGCGCTTGGTCGCAGCGGCGACAACCGGACCCCGATCACCGCGGAGCAGGTCATCGTCAGCCTCGCCGACGGGCATGTGGTCCGCCGGGTGCCCCCCACCGGTGAGATCGGGCCCGTCCAGGCGCGGCCAGTGGCGCCGGATCTCAGCGCGATCTACTACGTCGCGACGCCGGCTGGGATCCTGGATGTCGCGGTCCCCCGGTCGCTGCCGTACTCCCTGTATGTCCAATCCACCAGCAGCGGTGCTGTGTCCGGACCGATCGCGCTGCCCGCCATCGCGGCAGCGACGGTCGCCACCGGACCCGCGGTTACCCCGACGATGCTCGATGTCCGGCCAGGGATGGCGATCAGCCCTGATGGGACCCGTCTTGCCGCCCTTTCCACCGGTGGACGCACGCTCGTGATCGTGGACACCCGCACCCTCGCCGTGACCTCGCTCGCGGTGCACCGGAAGACGAGTGTTCTCGACCTGTTCCGACCGCTCGTCGCTGAAGCGAAGACGCCGAACGACGAGGAGCGCGTGTCCTTGGCGTTCACGCCGGATGGCACAGCGCTCATCGCCTTCATCACCGCCACCCACTACAACGGGGAGCTCGCGCCGACGCGGACGACGCGCGGGATCCAGCGGATCGAGGTCGCCAGCGGCCTGATCACCGCGGAGGCCTTCGCCGCCGACGGGATCTATGGCCTCACGATCTCGCCGGACGGCCGAAACGTCTACCTCATCGTGCGCGCAATGGAGCCGCCGACGCCGGTCTACCTCCTGCGGCGCCTGGACGCGCAGTCTCTCGAGCTGAAGGCGGAACGCGGGCTTCCCGATTACGCGGAGCTGCAGAACCTTGCCGCGCCGATGCCGAGGGAAGCCGCCGCCACTCCGTCCCTCCCGACCCGAACGCAGCCGACGACCTCCAGCTGCACCGGCGATCGCCTCAGGTACCTGGTCGAGGAATTCTTCGCCCGTTACAACGCGCACCACTCCGCCGACCTGCTGACGCTGTTCAACCTGCAGGCGTCGGCGACCGGCGGCGGCTTTGCCGATTACTACGACAATCCCGGCGTCCCCGTGCAAATCACGAATGCCGGAAAGCTGCTCACCTATTGGGAGGATCGCTTCGCCGCCGGGGATCGCTTCGGTAGCCATTCGGCGAGCTATCCACCAGAGGGCTCGACACCCCAGACCGGCAACCCGACCGTGTCCTTCACCCGATCGTTCACCGGTGGGACTCAGCTGGGGAACATGAAGCTCGTCTGCAACGGCGGTCTCCTCACGGGCGTGGTGATGAGCTCCGACTACGCGGGCTGGGCATCGCGCGAGGCATTCGGCGTCCGCTTCAGCGTGCCGACGTCATGGAGCGGTCCGGACGACATCGATACGAAAAAGGGCGCGGAGGCCCCGCAGAACTGGCTCGTCTTCGACGACGCGGCCGGCAACGCCCAGGTCACGGTCTGGTTGTGGAACGCCGGGTCTACCGCTGAAGTCGCGACGACTCGGCTGGCCGGTGGCTCTCGGCGGACGGTCACGATCGGTGACGCCGGACAGACGCGCGAGGTCCTCGAGGCTCACGCATCGGCGAGCTGGTCAGGCCCGGCCGGGTCAGGCACCTACGACAACCGGCACCTCTTGGTGCAGCTCACGCCGCTCCTGGTCGCCGACGTGATCGTGAGCGCCGCACGGATCAATGGCGCCTCCGAGCTTTCGGCCGAGCAGGTCCAGGTCCAGGACAGGATCACGGTTCGGTTGTCGCGCCAATAGGACCCGCCCGATCAGCGCAGGTCCAAGTTGCAACCGCGACTGAGCGGCGCGGCAAGACTGCGAAACCACACGGCATGGGTTTCGGTCTGAGTTCGCGACACGACGACCGCATAGACGAAGATGCCGCCGCTCTCGGATCCGCCGGTGACCTTCTCACCGGACCAGCCACCGACCCTGACCCCATCGAACCGGACTGCGCTGTAAGACATACCTGGTGAGCAGAGCAGCTGGGCCCCGGTCTCGTATCTGGGTGCCGGCCAGAGTGCGGCACCAGCGAGGACCAGTGCCGCGATTACGACTAGGCGGCGCGAGGGCCGAGCGCCGCGTGGCTGCAATGACAGCGTGGCGGTGGACACCACGGCCATCCTACGGTCCGCCTGGTGCAGATTGTTCGGGTGAAGCTCGCCTCCAAACGACCAGCTGGCTTTGGCGCCCAAACCGGCCTTTCCTCCTATATCCCGCCGCCAAGCGGTCCGAACTCTCAGCCGACGGCCGCTCGTCTTGAGTCCGGACTAACGAAAACGACGTTTGCGCGACATTAAGAGGTGATGGACCGCACGCAGGATTGGGAATCGGTGTACCGGGCCGCGGTCCCGAAGGTGTACCGGGCGTTGCTGGCCACGCTGCGCGACCCGATGCTCGCGGAGGACGCCCTGCATGAGGCCTTTGCCGAAGGCCTGCGGCGGCCACCGGCCCACGCGGAGAACCTACCTGGGTGGCTGTTCCGAGTAGCGCTCCGGCGAGCCCGCCGGAGGCGCTGGCCCTTCTTGCCGCTGCCGGCACGCGCTCACGCTTCGACGGACGAGCTGGCCGCGGTCCTGGATCGGCAGGAGGCCAGCCGGCTTCTCGCCCTGTTGACCGAGCGACAGCGTGCGCTCGTCGTGGCGCACTACTACCTCGGGATGACCCATGCCGAGACGGCGGCTCTCTTCCGCGTCCGCCCCGGCACCGTGAGCGCGACGCTTGCCCAATCACTCGCACGCATGCGCAAAGGAGCCACCGATGCCTGATGAGATCGAGCGGATCATCCGTCGCGACATCGACCAACTGCCCCTGCTCCCTGAGGGGCGCTGGGTCCCAGCCCCGCGAAGCGGGATCGCTACCAAGACCGGCCTGCTCCGAGCCGTCGCCCTCGCCCTGGTAGTGGTGGTGGCGCTTGCGTTCGGTGGCGCCCTCGCTCGAGTCCGGAGCGAGACATCACCCGGTGGGGTGGCCGACCCCGGAAGGTATGGCGCGAAGCCCACCGTGTCGCCCGCTTCCACGCCCCCGTTTCGCGCTGCGGCCGGATTCGATCTGCGGCTTCCGCCCGGCTGGACGGCGGACGACCGCACCGATTCCGTCAATCGCCGAAGTGAGCGGTTGCTGGTCGTGAGCAACAACGGAGCGACGCCGCCGCAGACCGGCGCGGCGGCGGACTGGTCCGCCCTGCCGACGGACTCCGTGGTGCTCGAGTTGTTGCAATTTGGCGGTCCGGGCGCACCCGGTCCAGACACTGAGAGCGTCTTTCCCTTGGACTGGGATCGGGCGCGGTTGGTCACGGCGACCGGGATTCGACAGCTGGAGCTGCCGTTCCAGCACCTGCTGCGCCCGCTCACTCTGTCGGCCCATCTCGGTTCGACCGCGAGCGCAGCCGATGCCGAGCGGCTGCGACAGCTCGTCGCGAGCATCCGTCCTGAGCCGATACCGACGAGCGGTGTCTATCGCCGCTGGGACGTCCTCGGGCCGCTGGATTCGTACCCGGTCGGCACGGTCCGGCATGTTGAGGCGCTTCAGCCAGGTGGAATGGGGTACTTCTTGGTGCGCGGAGCTCGGACCGTCATGGCGCACATCGATCAGGCCTACCTGTTCATGGGCGCGATGCGGCCCTGCCCGATCCGCTACGACGTCGCAGCGCGGACGTTCGCCTGCGATGCGACTGGCGATCGCTGGTCGCGGACCGGTCGCTCGCTCGGCGGCGCGGAAGGGTTCGGCTTGGGCTGGCATCTGACTTTCGTGAAAGACGGGGTGGTCCTGGTCGGAGCGGGCAGCGCCAACGGCGGCGGTCCGCAGCCCGACGAGCAGGCTGAATTCGGCGATACCGTGCCGTCACTCGCGCGGCCGGCGGCACCGCTCAGCCGACAGGACGTTCTGCAGCGATACGCCCGGTTGACCAGCACCGAGCCGATCATCCGCTCAGCGGCGAAGCTCGTACCCACAAGCCAGCTCAGCACCCTCGCCGGAGGTGCCTTGTCGGTACAAGCACGCTCAGAGACGGTGTGGGTCATCGCGTTCTCCGGCGATGTCCACATCGCCGGCGGCGGAGCATCTCCGGGACGATGGACGGTCTTCGTCGCCGACGCCTACACCGGTGGCGTGCTCACCGCCGCATGCTGCATTCAAGGTGGCGACTGGGCGCCTGGCTTCGATGCGCTGCCGGATCTTGCCCGTGACTAGGAGCAGGTGGTCGATGCCGTCAATCGCGTGGCCGAAGGACCCCCCGCGCCTCCGGCATTGCGCCGCGCTGTGCCGGAAACTGTGCGGGTGACGCGCAGGATCCTCATGGCCCTCGGCACCGCCGGCTGCGTGATCGCCGGCGTCCTCCTGATCATTGGGCTCAGCATCCGGTTCGAGCTCCGCGACGCGTTGTACCGGACCGCAGCCGATGCGCCGGCCCGCGAGGTGGTCCTCGTGCCCGGCGCGGAGGTCTACCGCGACGGCCGGCCCAGTCCGGCGCTCGCCAGCCGTCTCGACGTCGCGGCGTCCCTCTATCGGACGGGAAAGGTCCGGACCATCCTCATGAGCGGGGGCCAAGGCACCTTCGAGGTCGATGCGATGACGGCGTACGCAGTGCGTGCCGGCGTCCCAGCCGGCGCGGTGGCGCGCGATCCGAACGGCGAGCGCACCTACGACAGCTGCGTGAACGCCCGAGACCGCTTTGGCGCCCGGTCGCTGGCGATCGTGAGCCAGGAGGATCACGTCGCCCGTGCCGTCTACACCTGCCGTCGGCTCGGCCTGGACGCGATCGGCGTGACCGCCCAGGAGTTCACAGGGGATCGCTACCTCGTCTACCGCCTGCGCGAGCCATTCGCGGTGCTGCTGGCTTGGTGGCAGGTGAACGTCTCCCCACCTCGGTGACCTCCCAGAGGCACCCTGGGCGCCGCTCGCTCGCGCCAGAAATGGCCGCGTCTCGTGCCCGATGCACCCATTTGAGCGTCTTCAGCGCCCTTAGGTACATAGAGCAGTGCGTCAGGACCTGGCGGCAATGACTGGAGACCTGCGACTGCCGTGGCGGGAGCTGTATGAGGTGCACGCCTCCGAGCTGGTCGGCTATCTCTGGAAGCTCACCGGGGACCGGGAAGCGGCGACCGATTTGATGCAGGAGACCTTTCTGGCCGGGATGCGCGACGAGCGGACGCTCCGCGA
>JAYVCA010000247.1:0-4020 GCA_043750135.1 Chloroflexota bacterium
CGGGTGACCGCGGCGGTGTGGATCGACATCTCGCCGACCGTCACCGCGAGGCGGGTGGCCGCCGCGATGGTCACAGGCGGCTGCGGGGTGGGTGGCGGGAGCGACATTCCGGCAGCGGCCGAGGCGGTGGACACCATGAGCGACGCGGTGATGACGAGGGACAGCCATGCGCGGGTCATCGGGTCTCTCCTTCATTGCGCGAGCGCATCACGGTGTGACCGTGAACGCGGCATGCATACCTGCGATGTAATGCGCGGGCTCGTTGCAGATCAGGACGTAGCTGCCGGCGGAGAGGTTGAGCGTGAGGCTCGCGCTCGCTCCCGGCGGGAGTCCGGCGACGCGGCCGACGAGCCCCGGCTCGAGCACCTTTCCCGGCTGCGTCGGGTCGGTCGGGATCAGGTTCTGCGCCAGATTCGTCTTCAGCACCGCGAACTCGTGGACGGTGGTCCCGTTGTTGCGCACCACGAACGTCACCGTCCCGGCTGCCGCCGATCCACGATCGAGCCGGATCGACATCTCCGCGAGACTGACCGCCACGATCGTGCCGGCCGCGGGCGGGTTCGTCGGAGCCGGCGTGGGAGCCGGCGGTGGCGGGGCTGTCGGGGGCGCTGTCGGGGGAGCTGTCGTGGGGCTTTCCGTGGCCGTGGGCATCGGCATGGTCATCGGCGTCGCCGACGGCGCGTCCGAGGGCGTCGCCCCTCCGACCGCGGCGCTGGTCGCCGGCGGCGGCGTGACCGCCGCGATGATCGGGATGACCGTCGCCGAAGCCGATGGGCCAGGCAACTGAGCGGCACTCGTCGCGGTCGCGCTCGGAGATTGCGCAGCCGCGCGTGCCGATGTCGAGGTGCTGGCGGGGACCGTCGTGCTCGCCTGCGTGCAGGCGGTGACCGCGAGAAGCGCGAGGAGCGTGATCGAGAGGGTCCGCTTCAAATTCCACATGCGAAGACCGTAGTCAGCGACCATGGCGGTCGGCCGGCGGGAGGGCGGTGAATCTGACAGTCGTCTGACAGTTCGCGGACTGCGAGGTCAGTTCTTCGCGAAGTGGTACCCGACGCCACGCTTGGTAAGCACATGCCGCGGTGAGCTGGGGTCCGCTTCGATCTTGCGGCGCAGCCGCCTGATCGCCGTCTGAAGCAGCGCGCCCGAGCCGATATAGTCCGGCCCCCAAACGCGACCGAGAAGCTCGTCCTGCAAGAGGACCCGGCCGGCGTTCGTCGCCAGCTCGACGAGGAGGCGATACTCCCCGGCGCTCAGCGCCACCGCTTCGCCCCGCACAGTCACCTGGTGCGCCGCAAAGTCGATGTGGAGGTCGCCGGAATCGAACGTCGCCGCGAGGCTTGACCCGCGCGCAGACCCAGCGCGGCGCAGCACGGCCTCGACGCGAGCCAGGAGCTCATCCGCGCTGAAGGGCTTCGTGATGTAGTCATCCGCGCCCACCGCGAGGCCACGGACCTTCTCCGCCGGCTCCGCGCGCGCGGTCAGCATGATGATCGGGACCCGCGAGTAGGCGCGGATCCGGCGACAGACCTCGTACCCATCCATATCGGGGAGCTTCAGATCCAACACGACCAGCGAAGGCTCCTCGGCCTCTACCGCGTTCAGGGCACCGAGGCCATCGACCGCGTGGCGGACGCGATAGCCACGGCGCGTCAGGTTCATGTCAAGGAGCTCGCGATACCGCGGTTCATCGTCGACGACGAGCACGGAGGGGACGTTCACGCGCTACCGCCCGCCGGCCCGGCGATCGGGATGGTGAAGCGGATCGCCGTCCCGCGGGCCCGGCCGGGGCGTACCGGCGGGCTGTCCGCCCAGATCCGCCCAGCGTGAGCCTCCACGATGCCTCGGCAGATCGCGAGGCCAAGGCCGGTCCCGGCGATCCCGCGGGTCCGCGCCGTCGAGCCGCGGTGGAACCGCTCGAACACGCTCACGAGCTCATCGGCCTGGATGCCAAGACCCTCGTCCAGCACGCTGACCGTGACGTGTTCCTCGCCCGCCTCCGCGCGCACGGCGATACGCCCGCCGTCGGGTGAGTATTTGATCGCATTGTCCAGGAGGTTGTACAAGACCTGCTCGATCCGGTGCGCGTCGGCGCGGACCGCCGGCAGCGACGCCGGCACGGTGATCGCGAAACGATGCGGTGTGCCGCGGCTGCGGATCCGCTCAACGGCGGCGTACGCGAGCGGCGCAAGCCGGGTCGGGGCGGGAGCGACGCTCAACGAGTCCGCGCCGATCTTCGCCATGTCGAGGAGGTTGTCGACGAGCTCCCTCAGCTCCTTGCTCGCGTCCGCAATGATGGCGATGCACTTGCGGATGGTCGCCTTGTCCTCCGTGGCGTCGGGCAGGAGGAGGCTCGTCGCATACCCCATGATGAATCCAAGCGGTGTTCGGAGCTCGTGGGAGACCGTGGAAAGGAATTCGTCCTTCAGACGGTCGACCTTGGCATCCGCGGAAACGTCGCGAAGCACGTGGACGACACCGGCGACGTGTCCGGCCTGATCGTGGATCGTCGAGCGGGTGGTGGCGACGCTGAGCTCAGCGCCATCGCGGCGTCTGAGGATCGACTTGCTTTGTCCGGGGTCGTGGCCGCAGTCACCGATCACCTGTGCGCAGGGGCGTCCGAGAGCTTCGGCGGCGCCCCAGCCGGTGAGCGCGGATGCCGCGGGGTTGAAAGCAGTGATGTGCAGGTCGGTGTCCGTCGTCACGACGGCGTCGGCCATCGACGCGACGATCCCCTGGTATCGGCTCTTCTCGAGGGCGAGATCGGCGAGCGCGGATTGCAGCTCGCCGCGCATGTAGTCGAAGGACTGCGCCAGCACGCGCACCTCACCATCGCCGCTATGCGGGATCGGCGTTGCGAGATCGCCGGCCGCGATCTGACGGCTCGCCGCCGCGAGTGCCAGGATCGGACGAGCGACGCTGCGGGTCGTGAGCCAGACCAGGAGCAGCGCGACGCCGATCGAGAGCGTGCCGAACAGGAGGATCTGGCTCCCCCAGCGGTTCGAATCGGCGGAGAGCTCCGCGTCGGACCCGCCGAGGGCGAGCGCCCAGGGAACGCTGCGGAGCGGGACCAAGGCCATGTCGTGCCGCTGTCCACTGTCGGTGGGATCGGTCGCGCCGACCGGCGCAGTGATGCCGACCGCACTCCGATGTTCGGCCATGAGCGGGTCATAGAAGTCCGGATGCTCTCCCATACCGAGCATCTGGCCGGCCTCGGACGAAATGACGACAAGATCGTCCTGGTCAACGAGCTCCGCGTGTCCGGACTGCGCGAGCCCGCGCGCGCTCGCGACGAGGTCAGGGATCGTCCCGCGATCCGGGCGGAGCAGGACTGCCAGGACGCCCGTCGTCCGGTGCTGGGCATCGAACACCGGCACGGCCAGGACCACGGTCGCGTGCTCCGCGATGACCGCGACGCCAGACGCGTACCGCCGCCCGGAAACGAGCGGGCCCAGGATGCCAGGGTGGCCGGCCACATAGTCGTCGACCGCGCTCGGGTCGGCCCAGGTGGACCACGTCCCTTGTCCGTTCGCATCGAGGAGCATCGCGACGCTCACGAGCGATCCGTCGTCCCACAGCGCGTCCGCGAGCACCGCGCGCTGCCGTGACGGGTCGGCTGCCGCCGCGCTCGCGCGCGCTGCGGTCAGTTCGAGACGCCGGTATTGCTCGTCGATCTCGGAGTCGATGGAATTGGCCACCGAGCGCGTGATGGCGAGCCATCCGCTCATCGTCCGGTCCTTCGCGTCGTTCGCGATCGCCGCGCCCAGCAGGCCGAACAGCGTGAAGATCCCGACCAGGCCGAGCAAGACGAGCGTGCCGATCTGCCAGCGCAGCGGCAGACCCGACGCGCGCTCCAGGTATCCGCGGACGCCGCTCGGCGCCCGCGTCACCGGACCTCGGATTTGCGCCACGCGGGGGCGGGCGATCGCAGTGTTCATCGGTTGCGGTTCCGATCATGTGCGCCTCCGGCGGCCGGCCGCATGGGCCGTTCGGCCCTAGTGCGGTCGGGCGACGGCACCTAAT
>JAYVCA010000248.1:0-3312 GCA_043750135.1 Chloroflexota bacterium
TCTAGACAACTGGGAGGCTACTGCGCCCGTGCCGAAGAGGGCTTCCTTCTCAACGACGCGCCGGATGGCTCCGAGCTCGTACTGGACGTTCTGGGCGGACCGGACGATCGCCTTCTCGCTTCCGAATGATCGCGGCGCGTCAGGCCGCCAGGGCGACCTGGTCGATGAGGCGCTGCGCGGCGGCCTGGCCCTGGGCGATACAGTCAGCGATCCCCGCGCCGCCGTAGGCGGCGCCGGTGAGAACGATCGCGGCGTGTTCCGCGAGAGCGGCCCGGACCGCCGCGACCCGCCCGAGGTGTCCGACCGTGTACTGCGGCATCACGCCCGCGTGTCGGGTGGCGCTCGCCATCACCGGGCGCCCTCGGATCCCCAGGACCAGCGCAAGATCCGCGTGGACGGCATCGATGAGCCGGTCGTCCGGCGCGGCGAGCAGCTGCGGATCCCGGACCGTCGCTCGGACGAGGACCGCACCCGCGGGCGCCCGACCAGCCCATTTCGAGGAGGTCCAGGTACACGCCGCCAGCTTGAGAGCGCCCGGGGGCACCAGGAACCCGTGCCCCGCGAGCGGACGCGCGAGCTGCGACTCCGCGTACCCGAGCGATACGGCGGCGGTCGACCCAGAGGGCATCGCTCGGAGCGTTCTCGCGGCGAGCGGTGAGAACGCTCCGAGGAGCCGCGCCGCCGCGGGTGCGGACGTCGCCACGACCACGCCGTCCGTTTCGATGCACGCCCCGTCCTCCAGCGTGGCGACATAGCCGCTCGCGGAGTGGGCGACCTGCGCAACGGCGACCTCGGTGCGCACATCAACGTCGCCAAGGTCCGCGGCGAGCCGATCGACGAGTTCTCCCATTCCATCCCGGAGGGTCAGGATCGGTGGCCCCGGAGTGGTCCCGGGTGTGACGCCGCGCGCGGCGATCGCCGCGCGGAGGAGGCTGCCGTATCGGCGTTCGGCCTCTCGTAGGCGCGGCAGGACGGCCAGCAGGCTCAGCTCATCGATCGGCGTCCCATACACGCCGCCGATGATCGGCGATGCGAGCCGGTCGACGAGCGCATCGCCGAACCGGCGGCGGAGGAATGTCCCCACGGCCACGTCACCATTGGCCCGCTGGCGAGGGACCACGAACTCGAGACCGGCGCGGAGCTTCTCCATCGGTGAGAACAGCGAACTCCGCGCGAACGGCCCAAAGTCCCGCGGGATCCCAAAGCCCGTGCCCTCGGGAACGGGCACGAGCTTTCCCCGGTACCAGACGTAGATGGTCGATGGTGGTCGTGGAGCGACGAGCGCGTCGCCGAGGCCGAGCTCGCGACACAGGTCGACCGCGGCGGGGTTCTGCGTCAGGAAGGAGTCGGGGCCTCGCTCGACGAGAAACCCGTCGATCACCTCGGTCCCGATCTTCCCGCCAAGTCGCGGCCCGGCTTCGAGGAGCGTCACCGCGACTCCGTTTCGACGGAGCTCTCGTGCGGTGACGAGCCCGGTGATGCCACCGCCGATGACGAGGATCCTCACGCACTCGCCTTTGCCGGAACGTACGGGCAAAGTGGATCGCTCGCCAGCGGATCGCCGGTGTGGGCGTAGGCCCTTGCTCGGGAGCCACCACAGATCAGCCGGTAGGGGCAGCGGCCGCATTTGCCCTTGAGCTGCTGCACGTCACGCAGCCGGGTGAACAGATCGTGTGAACGGTAGAGTTCGACGATCGACGACCGGCGTACATTCCCGGTCGGGAGGGGGAGGAATCCGGAGGGGAACACGGTCCCGTCGTGGGCCACGAACATGATCCCGTTCCCATCGCGCACTCCGAAGCCTCGCCCGAGGGGTGTGCGCGCGATCGCCGCCGGGTCGAGCCCGGCCCGCTCCAACTGGCGCAGTGCGACGCGGCGGAAGTGCATCGCCTCGGTCGTTTTGATCGCGAACGCAGACTCTGGCTGCCGCTCGAGCAACCAGCGGAAGAGGCGCTCCGACTGCGCCGGGGTGATCTCACGCAGGGATGCGCCGCGTCCGACGCCAATGAGGAAGAACAGGCTCCAGCGCATGATGTCAAGTGAGGGAAGGAGCGCGTGGATCGCCGGTAGGTCAGCAAGCGTCTCGTTCGTTACGAGCGTGTTGATCTGGAGCGACAGACCCGCCGCGCGGACATCCCGGGCCGCGCGTAGCGTCGTCGCGAACGTTCCGGGGACGCCCCGAAATCCGTCGTGGCGCTCCGGTGTCGAGCCGTCGAGGCTCAGCGAGAGTGCCTGAATGCCCGCGGTCCCAAGCTCGACGAGGAGCGCGGGGCTGAGGTCATCCGTCGCGCTCGGCGCAAGTGACGAGCCGATCCCCCGCGCCGTGGCCGCCCGCACGAGCTCGATGAGGTCGGGACGCTGGAGCGGGTCCCCGCCGGTGAAGACGATGTGCGGGTACGGCGCGCCGAAGTCGAGGATCCGGTCCAGCAGTGCGACGCCCTCGATCGTGGAGAGCTCGTCGGCGCTGCGGAGGCGGATCGCCTCCGCGCGGCAGTGCCGGCAGGCGAGCGGACAGGCCCGAGTCAGCTCCCAGTAGACGAGCATCGGCGCGCGGTCGAACCGGTAGCCGTTCGGCCGCACCGTGCCGACGGTCGCGATCGTCACGCCGCGACCCCTTCGCTGCGGCCCGCAGCGCCGTACGCAGTGAACAGAGCGCCGTCAGGGGCCGGACCTCGGTTCTCCATGGTCGACCGACTGTACCGAGCGATGTTGTCAGGCCGATGTCAGGTCGTTCTTGGGCCGTTCGACCCTAGTGGCCGTCATCCCGCTCTGTCATGGTTCGGTCAATGTCCAAGAAGGCGAAGCGCGCCCGACCGCTCGCGACCCGCGCGCGGGCCGCCAGGCCCACGCCTGGCCCTTCCGCGAGGCGCGCCGGCCCGTCCGGAACGCAGATCGCGATCGTGTCCGTCATCGCGATCCTCGCCGTCGCGGCGTTCATCGGGCTCGGGAACATGCAGCCCGTTGCGCCGGCACCGATCTCCTCGAGCATTCGCCTCGTCGGCAATGTCATGGGCGAGGCGAACGCCCCGGTCACGATCGAGGAGTGGGCCGACTACCAGTGTCCGGCGTGTCGGACGTTCGCGGTCACGACCGAGCCGCAGCTCCGCGCGGCATATATCGCGACCGGAAAGGTCCGCTTCATCTTTCAGAGCTTCGCCTTCCTCGGTGTCGAATCGGAGTGGGCCGCCCAGGCGGCCGAGTGTGCGGCCGCCGAAGGCCGCTTCGTCGAGTATCACGACCGGCTCTACGCCGCACAGGCCGGTGAGAACAGCGGTGCGTTCTCGAAGGCGAACCTGAAGAGGATCGGTGTCG
>JAYVCA010000249.1:0-4516 GCA_043750135.1 Chloroflexota bacterium
GCGCGCTGATCCGGCTGATCCAGCTGATCCAGGGGTGCAAGGGGAGCGGGCGAGACCGTTGCGGTGAGCTGCGCCTCTCCGCGCGCGAGCCGCCAGCACAGCAGCGCCGCGGCGCCGAGCATGACGACCGCGATCGCGTTCTGCCCCAGACGGGAAAACGCCGTCGCCTCGATCCACGCCGGGGCGGCGAGATCGTTCTGGGGGTAGCGGGTGAACGCGAAGTAGAGGGTGACAAAGAAGCCGCCAGCGAGCACCGCGTAGGGGACGATGATTCGCCGCCGAGCCGCCGCGAAGGGGAGAAGGAGCGCGAGCGCTGGGAAGAGATACCGCTCGTGCGCCCGGGTGGGCAGGTAGTAGAACGCCATCGCCGCAGCCGCCCCAACGGCGAGGAGGGCGGCGGTGTCGCGCCGCCACCAGAGCGGGATCACCGACGCGAGCAGGCCGGCAGTGAGGAGGATCCCGCCAATGACGACGTAGGCCTCATCGGGATTCCAGAAGTCGCCGACGATCGCCCAGACGTTGAACGCGTAGAGGGAGGTGTAGGGGTACGTCTCCGAAGCGCTGCGGATGAGGGCGACGAACGCACGGATGTCCAGACCGAATGGCAGCGCGAGCACGACGCCGGTGATCGCCGCGGCGCCCGCGGCGCCCACGCCCGGACGCCAGTCACGATCTCGGATGTAGGCGATCGCTGCGGCCACCAACACCACCCCAAGGGCGATGCTGAACTGCGGTTTGATCATCGTCGCGAGTCCGGCTAGCGCTCCGGCAAGGATCCAGCGCCTCCCGCCGGCAGCGAGGAGCGCGGCAACGAACGGCAGTGTGCCAATGGCGTCCACCTGACCCCAGAACGGACCGGCGAAGATCGGCGCGGGCTGGAGCGACCACAGGCCCGCAGCGAAGATCGCGGCGGCGCGGCCGACGTGCTGCCACACCAGCCGGGCGAGCAGGACCGCGATCGCGATATCCGCGGGGATGCTGATCGTCTTCACCGCCGCCCGAAGCAGATCGCCATCGAAGATCGCACCGAGCAGCCAGAGCACGTAGAGGAAGCCGGGCGGGTAGTCACTGAAGTAGCCTGGCTCGTAAAAGCGCCCCGGGCCGATCGCGGCGAGACGCTCGGCCCAGGCCATGAACGTGCCCACGTCAGAGGGGAATCCCGGCGAGCGCGCGACGAGGACCCGCGCCACGACGCCGAGAAGAATGGCGAGGCCGATGAGCAGGTGGGCTCGTCGGTCGCGCTCGTCGCCTCCCGAGCGGGTCGGAGGAATGACCGGAGGCAGTGCGCTCACTGCCAATACCCAAAGCGGATGATCGCGATCGTCGCATAGATGTTCAGCGCCACGCCGAGCAGACCGGCCACGATGAAGAGGATCGACGGCCGCGCGCGCCAGGCGCTCACGACCATCGCGTCGCCGCCGACCGCGAGCGCGATGAGGAACGGCTGCGCGTCGAGGCTGAAGCGGTAGCCGAACTGCGCGAACCCGACCGTCGCGTGGAGCACATCTGGAACGAGGGCGAGGCCGGCCGCCGCCGCCACGGCGGCGACGGCGCGGCTGCGTACGCGCTGCAGCCCGGCGAAGACGAACAGGAAGGCCGGAGTGGTCAGGAACAGGCTCATCCCGACAAAGCGCGGACGGAGGAACCACGGGACTCCAGGAACGAGGTCGGGCGACTCCATGAAGATCGCATAGAAGTGGCGCGGCAGGTACTCGACCGAAAAGAGACCGTGATCGAAGAACGCGTCACCAACGGTGAGCCGCGCGTATCCGACGTCGAGCACCGTCCCCCAGCGAAGCAGGTCGTATCCGGCGTAGATCGCGAGGAACGGAAGGCCGCCGGCCACGACCCGCGCGAGCACTGGCAGGAATGGCCGTCCGGCGCGGTACGCGAGGAGGAGCGCGAGTGCCGGGGTCGCCGCAGCGACCGGAAGTCGCGCCAGCGCGGCGAGCCCGATGAGCGCGCCAAGGGCCCACGGCGCGCCGCCACGCGCGGCAACGAGGAACGCGCCCGAGGTGAAGAGCATCGCGACCGAATGTGCGGCGTACCAGGCACGGCCGTCGGCGCTCGAGAACAGCAGGGTCGTGCCGAACGCGGAGACCGCGGCACCGGCACACGCGACAAGGCGCGGCGCGCCGAACGCTCGGAGCGCCAAGTACAGGACGCCCGCCGAGGCACCGCCGCACACCTGCGCGACGAGCCCCTGGGCGGCCGCGGTCCCAAGGAATACCAGGGGCATCGCCAAGATCGCCGGGAGCGGCGGGTAGGCGACACACCACCGCCCGTCGCCGCAGCTGAGAAGCTCGTTCAGCCAGACGGGGTCGCTGTCAAGCCAGTACCGGCCCTGCAGGAACGCCTCGGCGAGGCGGCCGTAGTAGTCGTACACCGTGAGCGCGCCCCAACCGAGACCGACGTAGACCGCGACGCCGATGACTCCGAAGAGTGTCGCGAGCGAGCGGTCGCTCTGCCGGAGGCGAGTCATGACCGCCAACGCTACCGGTACTCTCATCGTCTGTGAGCCACCCGACCGAACGCCTGCCCGGGCTTTCCGTGTTCTTTCCAGCCAAGGACGAGGCCGAGAACGTCGAAGCGGTCGTGCGGGATGCGCTGCGCATCCTGCCCGGCGTCGCCGAGCGGTTCGAGATCACGATCGTGGACGACGGGAGCACCGACGGCACCGGTGAGATCGCCGACCGCCTCGCCGCGGTGGACACGCGCGTCCGGGTGATCCATCACTCCACGAACCGCGGCTACGGCGGCGCGGTCCGGAGTGGACTCCTCGCGGCCACGGAGCCATACGTCTTCTACACCGACGGTGACCAGCAGTTCGACCTGGCCGACCTTCCCCGCCTCATCGGCCGGATCGGCGACGCCGACGTGGTCGCCGGCTATCGGCTGAGGCGGATGGATCCCCGGCGTCGTCTGGTGGTCGCGTGGGTCTACAACCGGCTCATCCGGGCACTGTTCGGTGTGGGCGTGCGCGACGTCGACTGCGCGTACAAGCTCTTCCGGCGCGACGTGTTCTCCCGGGTGCCGCTCACGCGGGTCCACAGCGACGGCGCGTTCTTCTCGCCGGAGCTGCTGATCACGTTGCGCGCGGCCGGGATCCGCATCGTCGAGGTCGGGGTGCCTCATTACCCGCGCACCAAGGGGGCGCCGAAGGGGGCGCCGCCGAAGGTCATCCTCCGCGCGATCCGCGATCTCCTGCTCCTTCGCCTGTCGCTCTGGATCCGACCGGGCAGCTAGTGTCACGCGCCGCGAGCGCCATGACGATCCGCAGCCCGGACACTATCGCTCGAGGCGCCAGATGTCGGCATGCGTCTCGCGCCGGCGGATGAGCCGCGCGCGGCCACGATCGATGAGCGCGACCGCGGGGCGCACGTGGTGGTTGTAGTTGGAGGCCATCGCGACCGCGTACGCGCCGGCTCCTGGGATCGCGAGGATCTCGCCGGGGAACGGAGTCGGGAGCGCCACATCGCGGATGAGAAGGTCGCCGCTCTCGCAATACTTGCCGGCGATCGCGACGTGCTCCGCCGGCGCGGTCGCAGCCCGCGCGGCCAGGACCGCCGTGTAGGTCGCGCCATACAGCGAGGGCCGAATGTTGTCGCCCATGCCGCCGTCGACGGAGACGAACGTCCGCACTCCGCCGACGCGCTTGATCCCGATGACGCGATAGAGCGCCACGCCGGCACGACCGACGAGGGATCGCCCGGGCTCGAGATAGATCGTGGCCTTGGCCAATCCGGGGACATCGCGGATCGGCGCGCTGATCGCCGCGGCGTACGCGGCAAGATCCAACACCGGATCCTCAGGGCGCAGCGCGATCCCAAGCCCACCGCCGACGCCGATCTCGCGGATGCGTGCGCCCAGGGCGGCTATCTGGGACGCGAACGCGGCGAGGGCGGCGCCGAGCTCGCGATAGCCCTCGGCCTCGTGCAGCTGCGTCCCGAGATGGGCATGGATCCCAATGAGGCGCAGCCGGCGGGTGGCCATGATCGCCCGAACCTGGGCGAGGGCGTCTCCGCCGGCGAGGGGCGCGCCGAACTTGCTGTCCAGCACGCCCGTGCGCAGGTGCGGATGGGTGTTCGCGTCGATCCCCGGTGACACGCGGAGCCATACATCGAGCGGGGTGCTCCGCCGGGCGACGATCCGCGCCAGCCGATCGATCTCGTCGGCACCATCGATGACGATGCGGCCGACGCGCGCCCGCACGGCGGCACGCAACTCGGCATCGGTCTTGGCGTTCCCGTGCAGCTGGATCCGTTCGGCGGCGAATCCTGCCCGGCGCGCGGCCAGCACCTCGCCGAGCGAGGCTGCGCTCGCATCAGCGCCGGCGGCCGCCAGGAGAGAGGCGACACCGCGCAACGCGCAGGCCTTCACCGCGTAGGAGATGCGGACCGGACGGTATGGGCGGAACGCGGCGGCATAGGCGCGATACGCCGCGCGGATCGTCTCCGCGTCGTAGACATAGAGCGGGGTGTCCTCACGCTCGGCGAGGCGACCCAGCTCGACGCCG
>JAYVCA010000250.1:0-7332 GCA_043750135.1 Chloroflexota bacterium
GGCCTGTTCTCGCTCGCGAACGCCGGGCTCTTCGGAGCCGGCCTCGGGGCGGGGATGCCCGAGCGCATCCCGGTCGTGTGGAGCGACTTCGTGTTCGACGCGTTCACCGAGGAGGTCGGCTTCGTCGGCGCGCTCGCCCTCCTCTCGCTGTACCTCGTCCTGGTCTACCGCGGCATGCTCATCGCCCTCCGTGCGCCGACGGTGTTCCTTCAGCTTCTCGCCGCCGGCCTCTCGTTCATCGTCGCCTTCCAGACCCTCGTCATCGTTGGCGGGAACGCCAAGCTCATTCCGCTCACCGGGATCACTCTCCCGTTCGTCGCGTACGGCGGATCGAGCCTGGTCACGAACTTCATGCTCATCGCGCTGCTGCTCCGGGTGAGCGACGTGACCGCACGCGTGCGCAACGCGCCGCATTAGTGTCCAGTCCCGCACCTTCCCCGTCGCTTCATCGGCCCGGCACCGCCGAGGCCAGCGTCGCCGTCGTCCGCGCGCTCGGTCACGCATCTCCGGATGCGCTCCCTCGCGTGCTCCTGCGCTCCGTGGCCTCGGCGGCCCGGGCCGCGAAGCGCCAAGCGATGTGTGGGACGGGACGCGTGACCCGATGAGGCCGATCGCGGCGAACATCCGCTCCCTCACCCTCGCGATCGCGGTGCTGTTCCTGCTGACGTCGCTGGGAGTCGGGTACTGGTCGCTCGTGGCGGCAGGGGAGCTCAACGCCGATCCGTATAACCCCAGGCTCATCGCGGCGGTCCGGGACCGACCGCGCGGCCGGATCGTCGACAAGGACGGCCGGGAGCTCGCGGCGTCGGCCCGGACCGGCGACGCCTATCAACGCCATTACGCCGATCGCTCGCTGGCGCAGGTCGTGGGCTATGCCTCGTTCAAGTACGGCGCCTCCGGGATCGAGGGGGCATATCAGGAGTCGCTCATCGGCCAGGATCCCGCGGACCTGCTGGGGCAATGGCGGGCCCGCTACCTCGGTGAGCGCGCGGTCCCCGGGGCGGTCGCCTTGGGCATCGACCCCAAGGTCCAGGCCGCCGCGTTGGCCGCGCTGGCCGGTCGGCGAGGCGCGGTCGTGGTCCTGGATCCGCGGAACGGCCAGATCATCGCGTCGGTGAGCCTGCCGAACTACGAGGCGAACGCCCTCGTCGATCCAAAGCAGCAGGACATCGCCTGGGGCCAACTGAACGGCAACCCCGAGCGGCCGCTCATCAACCGGGTGGCGCAGGGCCTCTACCCCCCCGGCTCGACGATGAAGATCATCACCGGCGCGGCGGCACTCGAGAACGGCGTGGACCCGAGCGCGAAGATCCGAGTCGACGATCCATTCCAGGCCGACAAGTCCTGGGGCGACTACTTCGTCCGGTCGGCGGCACGCGCCCATGGCGACTTCGACATGGCGCTGGCCTACCAGCGGTCGGAGAACATCTATTTCGCGAAGCTCGGGCTGCAGCTCGGCGGGGCAAAGCTCGCCGAATACGCGCGCAAGTTCGGCCTGGCAAAAGCGCCGGACCTCGACCTCGCCGCGGCGCGCGGCCAGCTCAGCAATGGCGGATCGCTCGACCGGCCGACCCTTGTCGCGGACACCTCGTTCGGCCAGGGCGAGCTTCTGGTCTCTCCGCTCCAGATGGCCCTTGCCACCGCCATCATCGCCAATCACGGGGTCCGCGTGGTCCCGCACTATGCCGCGGAGATCCGGGATGCCTCCGGTCATCCCCTCCGGACCGTCACCGGCGGCAGCGGCGATCAGGTGATCCGGCCAGAGACGGCCCGCACCCTGACCCAGCTCCTGACCGGTGCGGTCGAAGCGCCGGGGGCGTTCGCCTTCGGGGCGAAGATCCCCGGGGTCGCCGTGGCCGGGAAGACCGGTACCGCAGAGGTGCCCAGCGGCACACCGCACGGCTGGTTCGTGGGATTCGCGCCGGCTGACGCGCCGACGGTCGTGGTGGCGGTGATCATCGAGAACGCCGGGAACGGCGGGGTCGACGCCGCTCCGGTCGGCGGCGCGGCGATGCGGGCAGCGCTCGGCCGCTAGCTGGGCTGCTCGGCGGCCCCGGGAACCGCGGCCGCCCCCGCGCGGTATGGGAAGTGAACCAAACGGCCGCGCGAGCCGTTCTATCAAGAACAAGCCCGTACCATTTCCCCCAGACGGACCTCCAGCGAGCGGACCTCCAGCGAACAGGCCCCGAGCACCGGACCAGATCACCAGATGGGAGCAGCAGGTGGAGAAGACGGCACTGGGCGAGCGGGTCGCGGCGGTCACCGAGAACGTCGAGAAGGTCATCTTTGGCAAGCACCACGAGGTCACCCTGGCCCTCGTCGCGCTGCTCTGCCGCGGCCACATCCTCATCGAGGACGTGCCTGGCACCGGAAAGACCGTCCTGGCCAAGGCGCTCGCGCGCAGCCTGGGCTGCAGCTTCCGGCGGATCCAGTTCACCCCGGACCTCCTCCCATCCGACGTCACCGGAGTGGCGATCTTCAATCAGCAGAGCTCGGAGTTCGAGTTCCGCGCTGGCCCGGTGATGAGCCAGATCGTGCTCGCCGACGAGATCAATCGCGCGACGCCCAAGACGCAGTCGGCGCTCCTCGAGGCGATGGAGGAGCGGCAGGTGACCGTCGACGGGATCACCCACCAGCTCCCCGACCCGTTCCTGGTCATCGCGACCCAGAACCCGATCGAGTACGAAGGCACCTTCCCGCTCCCCGAGGCGCAGCTGGACCGCTTCTTTCTCCGGCTCCAGCTGGGCTACCCGAAGGCGACGGAAGAGGTCGCGATCCTCGACGCGCAGCGGGTCCACCATCCGCTCGACTCGCTCGGCCAGGTGATGACCGCCGACGAGCTGACCCGCTCCCAGGCGCAGGCCCGCGAGGTCCATCTCTCCGAGCCGGTGAAGCGGTATGTCGTGGACGTCGTCACCGCGACTCGCTCGCACCCGGATGTCTATCTCGGCGCGTCCCCTCGTGGCTCGCTCGCGCTCGCGCGCGCGGCGCAGGCGTACGCGGCGATCTCCGGCCGCGATTTCGTGGTGCCGGACGACGTGAAGGCGCTCGCCGGCCCGACGCTCGCTCACCGCCTCATCCTCCAGCCGCAGGCGCGGTTGAAAGACCTGGCCCAGACCACGGTGATCGCCGAGGTGCTCGCGAGCGTCCCGGTCGAGGCGGCCGCGAGCGCCGCCCTGCGAGCGTAGGGCCCGATGCGGCCCTGGCACTTCGCGGTCGGCTGGGTCGGGCTGTTCGTCGCGGCCGTCGCGAGCGGGGTCGATCTCCTTAGCTATCTCGCGTATCTGGTGCTCTTCGTCGGCGCGGCGATGTGGTCCAGCGCCCGCCTCACCCTTCAGGGCCTGTCGATCAAACGTGCGGTCGGGCAGGCCTACGCGCACCTGGGCGACCCGATCGAGCTCTCCTACGAGCTCCGGAACGACCACCGCCTCGGGAAGCTCTGGCTCGAGATCAGTGAGGAGTCCAACTGGCCCGATCCACTTCCGGGCCGAGTGCTCTCGGTGGCCGGCCGAAGCACCCGCCGCTGGAAGGTGGTGGTGAAGGCGCTCCGGCGCGGCCGGTTCCACCTGGGTCCGATCGTGCTCCGGTCCGGCGATCCATTCGGCCTCTTCGCGACAGCGCAGAAGGTCCCGGCCGACGCGCTCGTGCTCGTGTACCCCAAAGTGCTCCCGCTCCCGTACTGGCAGCTGCCGGGATCATTTCTCGAAGGCAACGTCCTCACCGGGCAGCGATCGCTGCAATCCACGTCGATGGTCATGGGGATCCGCGAATACCGGCCGGGAGACGCGGTGAACCGGATCCACTGGCCCTCGTCGCTCCGCCACCGTGGGCTGCAGGTCAAGGAGTTCGAGCTCGACAAGACCGCGGACCTCTGGCTCTTTCTCGACCTCGAGCGGCATTGGCATCGCGGCGAGGGCGAGACCTCGACCGAGGAGCGCGCGGTCACCGTCGCCGCCTCGGTCGTGGCCAAGGCCCTGCACGAGCACCGCAACGTCGGCCTGGTGACGACCGGCGTGCGGGGGGAGACCCTCCAACCCGACCGCGGGACCAAGCAGCTCGGGAAGCTCATGCAGTACCTGGCCGAGGTCTCGGTCGGCGGCTCGCACAGCCTCGCCGAGACGCTCGTCGAAACGCTGCCCCGCCTCCGCCGCGGCGCGTCGGTCGTGCTCATCACGCCGTCGCTCGACCGCGGCTGGGTCCGCCCGGCGAGCACGCTCCGCGAATCGTCGATCTCGACGCAGGCGGTGCTCATCGGCACCCCGGACACCGACGAGCGTGACCGCGCCCGCCGGCATGCGCTCCTGGGAGAGCTTGCGGTCGCCGGAGTGAGCGTTGCGCATCTGGTGCCCGGAGCTCCGATCGAGGAGCTGTTCCACGAGGCGACCCATGCGATCGCCTGACCGGATCCTCCGCCCCCTGGTCCGCGGGCTCTTCCCGCCGATCGACCGGTCGCGCCTGCGGTTCCGCGGCGGCTGGGTCACCGTCCCGATCTTCCTGCTCATCGCGATCCTGTACCCGATCTCGCTCGACCAGGCCGACTGGGTCGACACCAAGAAGCACTTCATCTGGATCGCCGTGGCGGGGGTCGTCTTCGGCACGCTCGTCGGCAACGGCCGGCTCCGCGGCCGAGACGCCGGCCTGCTCGGCGGTCTTGGCGGCACGCTCGCCGTCGTCCTGGGCACCATCCTCGGCTCAGGCCTCGTTCCCGGGGGCGGCGGCGTGACGCTCCACGATCGCGCGACGACGATCGCGATCCATGTGAACAACTGGGTCACTCAGGTCCTGGCCGGCGAGGCCGCGAACGACCCGACGGTGTTCGTGCTCTTCCTGGGGGCCACGGTGTGGTGCTCGTCCTTTGTCGGTGCCTTCATCCTCGCGCGGGAGCGGCGCCCGTGGGAAGCGCTGGTCCTCTGCGGTGGATGCCTGGTGATCAATGTCTCCCTCGCGCTCACCTCGCTGCTGTTCGACCTCGTCATGTTCACCCTCGCCGCGCTGGTCCTGCTGACCCGGCTGCACATCGTCGCGCTCCAGGAGCGTTGGGAGCGGCGGAACATCGTGCCCGCGGGCGAGATGGACTGGCGGCTTCTCCGCGGCGGACTCACCTGGACGATGGTCCTGGTGATCATGGCCCTGCTCACCCCGCGGGTCGGCGCCGCGGAGGCCTTCAGCTCGGCGTTCACCACGTTCGAAGGTCCCTACCACCGGGTCGAAGCGGAATGGCAGCGTTTCTTCGCCGGGGTCTCCGGCCCGAGCCGCATCCAGGGCGTCTCGTTCTCCGACGCGATCCGCCTCGGGCAGGCCCCGAACCTCGGCGACCGGGTCGTCATGACCGTGGACGCGGAGAGCGGTCACTTCTGGCGGGGCGTGTCGTACGACTTCTACACCGGCGCCGGTTGGCGGACCACCGAGACCGACCGTCAAGACAAGATCACGGTCACCGCCCAGGAACGGGCGAAGCTCGATGCGACATTCAGCATCGTCGTGTCGCACGCGAATCTCCTGTTCGGTGCGAACGAGCCGACCAAGGCGAGCGTGCCGTACCAGTTCCAGACCGGAGAAGACCGCTCATATTCGACGTCGATCCGCGCGGTGAATCGCGCGCAGGCTGCGGGCACGTACACCGTGAGCTCGCTGGTCTCGAAGGCGACGAAGGACCAGCTCCGCAAGACGACCACGGTGTATCCGGCCTACATCAGGGCCAAATACCTGCAGCTGCCGTCGAGTCTCCCGCAGCGGGTCCGCGACAAGGCGCACCAGATCGCCGACAGCAAGGTGACCCCGTATGACAAAGCCGAGGCGATCGAGAACTATCTGCGCACGAACTTCAAGTATTCGACGGTGGTGAAGAACGTCCCGGCCGGCCGCGACCCGGTCGACTACTTCCTCTTCGATCTGAAAGAGGACTTCTGCGAATATTTCGCATCGTCGATGGCGGTGCTCCTGCGCGAGGCCGGCGTTCCGGCGCGCGTCGTCGAGGGCTTCACTAGCGGTGTCTTCGACCCGGGGCTCGGCAGATTCGTCGTCCGCGAGCTGAACGCCCACGCCTGGGTCGAGGCGTACTTCCCGCAATACGGCTGGATCGAGTTCGAGCCGACACCGAGCGAGCTCCCGTTCGCGCGGTCCGAGAGCGTCGAGACACCGACCGACGTCGCCGCCGGCGAAAACGGTCCGGGATCGACGGGAGACCGTCTTGATCGCGAAGGCCTGCGCATCAACGACAGCGACCCGGGCGGCGGCGGCCTCGACGATCAGGCACCCGGGGACCTGTCGCGCAGCGCGACCCCGGTCGATCCGCGACCTGCTCTCGCGGTCATTGGCCTCTTCCTGCTGGCGATGCTTGGCCTGTTCGCGCGATTCCAGTGGCGTTTCCGTGACCTCGGGGCGATCGACGCGGCGTGGGGGAAGACCCGGCTGCTCGGCGCGTACGCGGGGCATGCGCCACGCTCATCGGAGACCCCGTACGAATACGCCGCGTCGCTCGGCGCCGCAGTCCCCGAGGTCTCCGCGCCACTCCGGACGATCGCGGACGCGCGGGTGCGCGAGCGCTACGCGCCAGGCGGGGCGACCGAGGCCGAGCGGGCCGCGGCCTCGTCCGCCTGGCGTCAGGTCGCCCGGGGGCTCCTTGGTCTCCTGCCGACCCGGATCGTCCGGGCCCTCGCTCGTCTGATCCGGTGACCGAGCCGCCCACCGCCGGCGCTGGCCGGAGCACCCCGATCCCCGCGAACGTCCAGCGGGTGATCGCGCACGCCGCGACGGCGGGCCTGCCGATCGCGGTCCGGCGCTTCGCCGCGACCACTCGCACCGCCCCCGACGCCGCGACGCAGATCGGGTGCGACGTCGCGGCGATCGTGAAGTCGTTGGTCTTTCTCGCCGATGAGGTCGCGGTCGTGGCGCTCTGCTCGGGCGCGGACCGGGTCGATGAGGAGAAGCTGAGGGCCGCGACCCGAGCCGCGAGCGTGCGCCGTGCGACCGCCGGCGAGGCCAAGGCGGCGACGGGGTTCCCGATCGGCGGCGTCGCCCCGTTCGGGTACACCGGGACGTGCGCCGTTCTCGCTGATCGGAAGCTGCTTGACCAGCCGACGGTGTGGGCCGCGGCCGGCCTGCCCGACGCGGTCTTCGAGATCGCGCCGGCTGATCTGGTCCGCGTGAGCGGCGCGACCGTGGCGGATCTCGCCAGCTAGTCTCGCGCCCCAGCTCATCGCCTGACCGCTGTGGTCAGTGCTCTTCGTCGTCCTCGTCGTCGTCGGCCTCGAACTCGTCGGAGTAGAAGCCGAGCTCTTCGGCCTTGAACACCGTGACCAGGAAGTCCTCGCGCTCTGGATCGTGGGTCTG
>JAYVCA010000251.1:0-5173 GCA_043750135.1 Chloroflexota bacterium
GACACGCCGGCGTGGGTCGCCGAAGCGAAGCCGATCTTCTTGATCCGGTCGACGAGCTCCGCGGTCACTTCGGCCCCGTGCTTTTCGAAGGCCGCGACGACGATGTCGCGGATGTCGCTGCGGGTGAGGACCTGATTGATGAAGCGCATGTCCTCCGGCAGGACGGCGTTGAACAGGGCCCGGCCGACGGTCGTGTCGATGACCTTGCCGCGGTGCGGCATCTTGATCGGATCGTGCATCCCGACCACGCCGAGATCGAAGGCCGACTGGACCTCGCCGTAGTCGCCGAAGATCCGCGGGCGCATGTCCGGGGTCTTGCTCTCGAGCGTGAGGTAGTAGCAGCCGAGGACCATGTCCTGCCGCGGGGTGACGACCGGCTGGCCGTCGGCGGGCTTCAGGATGTTCCGGCTCGCGAGCATGAGGTTCTTGGCCTCAGCCTGCGCGGCGGCGGACAGCGGGACGTGGACGGCCATCTGATCACCGTCGAAGTCGGCGCCGAAGGCCTCGCAGACGAGGGGGTGGATCTGGATCGCGTTGCCCTCGATGAGCTTCGGCATGAACGCCTGGATGCCGAGGCGGTGCAGCGTGGGCGCGCGGTTCAGGAGGACCGGGTGGTCCTTAATGACCTCCTCGAGGACATCCCAGACTTCGGGCGAGACCCGCTCGACGTAGCGCTTGGCGCTCTTGATGTTGTGAGCGAGGCCACGCTCGACGAGCTGGCGCATGACGAACGGCTTGAACAGCTCGAGGGCCATCTTCTTCGGGAGGCCGCATTCGCCGAGCTTCAGGTCGTTGCCGACGACGATGACCGAGCGGCCGGAGTAGTCGACGCGCTTGCCGAGGAGGTTCTGACGGAACCGTCCCTGCTTGCCGCGAAGCATGTCCGACAGGCTCTTCAGCTTGTGATTGCCGGTGCCCGAGATCGCGCGACCGCGACGGCCGTTGTCCATGAGCGCGTCGACCGCTTCTTGGAGCATCCGCTTCTCGTTCCGGATGATGATCTCCGGCGCGCCGAGCTCGAGGAGCCGCTTCAGCCGGTTGTTCCGGTTGATGACGCGGCGATAGAGGTCGTTCAGGTCGCTGGTGGCGAAGCGGCCGCCATCCAGCTGCACCATCGGGCGCAGGTCGGGTGGGATGACCGGAAGGATCGTGAGGATCATCCACTCCGGCGACGCGCCCGAGCGGAGGAGCGCCTTGATGAGGCGCAGACGCTTGATCGACTTCTTCCGGCGCTGTCCGGTGGTCGAACGCATGTCGTTCTGCAGCTGGAGCGCGAGCTTGGGAAGATCGAGCTGGCGCATGATCTCGAGGACCGCCTCCGCGCCCATCTGCGCACGGAAGTACCGGTACTTGTCGGCGTACTGCCGGTACTCGGTCTCGGTCATGTTCTGCATCCATTTGATCGCATTGACCTCGTCGCGCTTCGCCTTCACCTCGTCGCGGACGACCTGGACATCCGGGGCGATCTCCTGGCGAACGACGCCGAGGTCCTGATCGGCCCGGGCCCGAAGGTCCGCCGTGCGCTTGTCGGCGTCGCTGCGGGTCGTGGCCTCCTCGGCGCGACCCAGCTTGACCTTCGCGTCGGTCTGCTTCTGCAGGCTCCGCTGAAGCTGCGTGAGCATCGTGCGCGTGACGTTCTCGCCCTTGGCGACGAGCGTCAGCTCGGCCGGCTTGAACACGATGTCCTTGGGGGCCGGCTTGGTGAGCGACTCCTCGAGCTGCTCCTTCGCCCGCTGCGCGGCGTTGGTGAGCACCTCCAGGTCGGTGGCGAGCTGCTCTTCCTGCTGACGGACCTTCTGCTCGGTGGAGGTGCGGATGCGCATGATCTCGGCGTTCGCGCGGCTCTCGATCGCGCCGGTGCGATCCGAGATCGTCTGCTCGAGGCGGCGGATCTTGCCCTCGGCTTCCTCCTCGATCGTCTGGAGGACCCGCTCCTTCTGGTGCTCGTCGATGTGCGTGACCACGTAGAGCGCGAAGTAGAGGATCCGCTCAAGGTTCCGCGGTGACATGTCGAGCAGGATCCCCAGGCGCGAAGGGGTGCCCTTGAAGAACCAGATGTGCGACACCGGCGAGGCGAGCTGGATGTGGCCCATCCGCTCGCGACGGACCTTCGCGCGGGTCACTTCGACGCCGCATTTGTCGCAAATGATGCCCTTGTAGCGGATCCGCTTGTACTTCCCGCAGTAGCACTCCCAGTCACGGGTCGGCCCGAAGATCCGCTCGTCGAACAGGCCGTCCTTCTCCGGGCGGAGGGTGCGGTAGTTGATCGTCTCGGGCTTCGTCACTTCACCGCTTGACCACGACCGGATCTGGTCGGGTGATGCGAGCGAGATCCGGATCGCGTTGAAATCGTTGACTTCGAGCATCATTCGCCCCCTTCGAGGCCGGAGATATTGATCCCAAGGTCAGGGGTCGCGAGCGCGCCCTGCTCCTCGATGAAGCGGATCTCTTCCTCGTTCTCGTTCAGCACTTCGACCGAGAGGCCCAGCGACTGGAGCTCCTTGATGAGCACCTTGAAGCTCTCCGGCACTCCCGGCGGCAGGATGTCCTCGCCCTTCACGATGGCCTCGTACGTCTGGACGCGGCCCATGACGTCGTCCGACTTCACTGTGAGCAGCTCCTGGAGGATGAAGGCCGCGCCGTAGGCCTCGAGCGCCCACACCTCCATCTCGCCGAACCGCTGGCCACCGAACTGGGCCTTCCCACCGAGCGGCTGCTGGGTGATGAGGCTGTAGGGGCCGGTCGAGCGCGCGTGGATCTTGTCTTCGACGAGGTGGTGCAGCTTGAGCATGTAGATCTGGCCGACGGTGACCGGCTCCTCGAACGCTCGGCCGGTGCGGCCGTCGCGGAGCTGGATCTTTCCGTTTTCCGGCAGTCCGGCGGCGCGGAGGGTCTCCTTGATCGCTTCTTCCTTCGCGCCGTCGAAGACCGGCGTGGCGACGTGGATGCCGAGCACCGACGCGGCCCACCCGAGGTGGGTCTCGAGGATCTGCCCGATGTTCATTCGACTTGGCACGCCGAGCGGGTTGAGGACGATGTCGACGGGCGTGCCGTCCGGCATGAAGGGCATGTCCTCGACCGGAAGGATCTTGGCGATGACGCCCTTGTTGCCGTGACGGCCGGCCATCTTGTCGCCGACGCTGATCTTGCGCTTCTGGGCGATCGCGATGCGGATCAGCTTGTTCACCCCGGGAAGGAGCTCGTCGTTGTTCTCGCGGCTGAACACCGATACATCGACGATCTTGCCGTGCTCGCCTGACGGGAGGCGAAGCGAGGTGTCCTTCACCTCGCGGGCCTTCTCGCCGAAGATCGCGCGGAGGAGCCGCTCCTCGGCGGTGAGCTCGGTCTCGCCCTTCGGCGTGATCTTCCCCACCAGGATGTCCTGCGGCCCGACCTCGGCGCCGATGTACACGATGCCCGAGTCGTCGAGGTCGGCAAGGGCTTCCTCACCGACGTTCGGGATGTCGCGGGTGATCTCTTCCGGGCCGAGCTTGGTGTCGCGGGCCTCGGCCTCGTACTTCTCGACGTGGATCGAGGTGAATTTGTCCTCCTGGACGATCCGCTCGGACAGGATGATCGCGTCCTCGTAGTTCCCACCTTCCCACGGCATGAACGCGACCAGAATGTTCTGGCCAAGGGCCAGCTCACCCAGGTCGGTCGAGTACGAGTCGGCGATGACCTGATCGGCGCCGACGCGGTCGCCGACGTTCACGATCGGGCGCTGGTTGAAGCAGGTGCCCTGGTTCGTGCGGACGAACTTCTGGAGCTTGTAGCGGAACGCGTCGCCGGCGTCCTCCTCGATCCAGATCTCCGCGGCGGACACCGACCGGACCGTGCCGGCAGCGCGGGCGATGAGGACCTGACCAGAGTCCTTGGCCGCGCGGTATTCGATCCCGGTCCCGATGATCGGGGCCTCGGGCCGGATGACCGGCACGGCCTGTCGCTGCATGTTCGAGCCCATCAGCGCGCGGTTCGCGTCGTCGTGCTCAAGGAACGGGATGAGTGCCGCGGAGACCGAAACGATCTGCTTCGGCGAGACATCCATGAACTCGGCCATCGACGGCGGCGCCTCGTGGTATTGGGCGCCCTTGTGGACCTGGACGCGCTCGTCGACGAAGTTGTTGTTCGCGTCGAGGTGGGCGTTCGCCTGGACCACCGTGGCCATCTCCTGCTCGTCCGCGGTGAGGTACACGATCTCGTCCGACACATGCGCGCGGCCGTCGGCGGACTTGTCCAGCCGGCGGTAGGGGGATTCGATGAAGCCATAGGCATTCACCCGCCCATAGGTCGCGAGCGAGCCGATGAGTCCGATGTTCGGGCCTTCCGGCGTCTCGATCGGGCAGATCCGGCCGTAGTGGCTGAAATGCACGTCGCGGACGTCGAAGCCGGCGCGCTCGCGAGAAAGGCCGCCCGGGCCGAGGGCCGAGAGCCGGCGCTTGTGGGTAAGCTCGTCGAGCGGGTTCGTCTGCTGCATGAACTGCGACAGCTGGCTGCCGCCGAAGAACTCCTTGATCGATGCGACCACCGGCCGGATGTTGATGAGCTCCTTCGGGGTGGCCTTCTCCGGCTCCACGATCGACATGCGCTCACGGACGACCCGCTCCATGCGGAGGAGGCCGACCCGGAACTGGCCCTGGATGAGCTCGCCGACGGCGCGGACCCGGCGGTTGCCGAGATGGTCGATGTCGTCGGCCTTGCCCTTGCCGTTGTTCAGCTCGACGATCCGCGCGACGATCTTCACCAGGTCGTCGTTCGTGAGCGTGCGCTGCGACATCTCCAGGTCGAGCCCGAGCTTGCGGTTCAGCTTGTACCGGCCGACCTTCGCCAGGTCGTAGCGCCGGAAGTTGAAGAACAGCGCCTGCACGAGGTTGCGGGCGTTGTCGATCGTGGGCGGGTCGCCTGGACGAAGACGCTTGTACACCTCGACCAGACCCTCGTTCGTGTTCTGGGTGGGGTCCTTGTCGAGGGTCGAGGAGATGTACTGGTGCTCGGGGTCGAGGTCGACGCTCGAGAAGAGCGCCTTGACCTCTTCGCTCGTCGAGTAGCCGATCGCGCGCAGCAGGGTCGTGACCGGCAGCTTGCGCTTCCGGTCGACCTTGACCGAGATGACGTCCTTGTTCGACGTCTCGAACTCGAGCCAGGCGCCGCGGTTCGGGATGAGCTTGGCGTAGAA
>JAYVCA010000252.1:0-5092 GCA_043750135.1 Chloroflexota bacterium
CGGGTACCGGTCTCGAAGTCGTCCGAGGCAGCGGTCCCGCCAAATGGCAGCTCCATGTGGGTGTGCACGTCGATCCCGCCGGGAATGACGTACTTCCCCGAGGCGTCGATCTTCTTCGCGCCACCAGCGGATAGGCCGGTCCCGATCTGCGCGATCTTTTCCCCATCGAGCAGAACATCGGCTTCGTAGGTGTCCGCCGCGGTCACGATGGTCCCGCCGGTGATGAGGGTCTTGCTCATGCAGTCCTCCCGACCCGCTCGGTGGCATACCGTACCGCGTCCTCGAGCTCCATCGCGGCCCCCTGTCCCCAGGCGTCCGTGAACGCTTCGGCCTTCATGCCCTCGCGGGCCCAGGCGGTGTAGCGGTCCCGTGCGGCTCGGTCCGCATCCTGAACGGTGATCCCGTTCCGGTCGAACCAGGCCTTCGCCGCACCGAGGATCGTGGCCGCGCCGATGGCGTCGTTCTGGCGCATCGCCACCCCGGCGATGCCAAGCAGGTCGTAGGCGAGTCCCCAGGAGTTGCCGAGCGCGCGGTGATGCACGATCGCTTCGCGCAGAAGATCCGCGGCACCCACGGCGTCCCCTCGGTTCAGCAGCAGGTGGGACGCATTCACCAGCCCGAGCGTGGCGTTGAAGCGATCACCCAGCCGGCGAGACACCTCGACCGATTCGAGATTGAGCGCGAGGGACAGGTCCTCGTCGCCAGCGATCCGGGCGATCTCGCCGCGGGTGACGAGCGCGAGCCCGAGGACCCAGAGGTCGTTCGACTGGCGCGCGAGCGCGAGGGCTTCCTCGGCGTAGCGCGCACCCTCGTTGCCGCCGGTCATGCTCAGCATCGCGTTGGCCGCGCTCTCCCGCGCGACGTCCCCGATCCGGCGCGCGACCGTTCGAGCCTCCTCGGCCACGACCAGCGCCCGATCCGGATCGGCCGTATCGCCGAGGAAGAAGGCGTAGTTCACGAGCGCGAACGCCCGCTCGGCGTCGTCGGGACCAGGGCGGTCGAAGGCCGCGGCGAGCCACACTCGGCCCTCACTGAATCGCGATCGGAGCGACCAATACCACGCCATCGAAGCGGCGAGCCGCCGGCCGAGGACCGGATCCCCCTGACTGTCGGTCGCCCATACCAACGCGGCGCGGATGTTGTCGTGTTCGCGGTCGAGGCGATCGAGCGCCGCAAGCTGTTGCGGGCCGCGGAGCAGCGCGTCCGCGTCGTGCGTGACTTCGGTGAAGTGGCGTCCGTGCTCGGCCAGGGCGCCAGGCTCCTCGCCCGCCTCGACAAGGCGCTCACGAGCGAACTCGCGCACCGCACCGAGCATCGAGAAACGGCCGGTCGGATCCCGCCGCATGAGGCTCTGGGCCACAAGCGAATCGAGGCGATCGAGTACAGCCGTATCGCCGTGCAGATCTCCAACGATCGCCTCCGCGTCGTCCAGGGTGGCTCCGCCGGCGAAGACCGCGAAGCGCCGGAACGCGGCCTGCTCATCGCCATCCAGGAGGTCGTAGCTCCAGGCGATGGTCGCGCGGAGCGTCCGCTGCCGCTCGGGGAGATCACGCGCGCCACCGGTGAGTAGCGAAAGCCGCTGATCCAGGCGGGCGAGCATCTCGGCCGGTTCGAGCGAACGGATCCGCGTGGCGGCGAGCTCGATCGCGAGCGGCAGGCCATCCAGCCGGCCGCAGATCGCCGCGACGATCGGGGCCGTCTCTGGAGTGAGCGCGAAGTCCGCGCGGATCTCACGGGCCCGCTCGACGAACAGCCGCACCGCAGCCGGCTCACCATCGGTCGCGAGCAGGCTCAGCGGGTTGACCGGGACCTCGCGCTCGCCGTACAGGCGCAGCGGCGACCGGCTGGTCACGAGAGCCTTCACTCCCGGTGAAGCCGCAAGAAGCGTTCCGAGACCGGCCGCCGCCGGAAGCAGGTGCTCAAAGTTGTCCAGGATGAGGAGGAGCCGCCGGTCCCGCAGATGCTCGGTGAGGCTCTGGTGAGCGTCCCGTCCCGGCGTCTCCTGGATCCCGAGCGCTCGCGCGATCGAAGGCATCACCAGGCCCGTATCGGTCAAGGCCGCGAGCGACACGGCGAACACGCCGTGCGGAAAATCGTCGAGCAGCTCGGCGCCGGCCGCCAGCGCGAGCCGCGTCTTCCCGATGCCGCCCGCGCCGACAAGGGTGATCAGCTGGACGCCCTCGCGGGCGACGAGCGAACGGAGCTCGGTGAGCTCGTGCTCTCGTCCGACGGTGTCAGTGCGCAGCGTCGGCAGGTTGTTCGGCCGGCCCTCGAGGCTGCGGAGCGGCGGGAACTCGCTCGGCAGATCGGGGTGCATGAGCTGCAGGAGATGCTCCGGACGTTGAAGATCCTTGAGGCGATGCGAGCCCAGATCGCGCAACCGGATATCGGTGTCGGTGTCGCCGACCAGCTCCGAGGTCGCAAGAGAGAGCACGACTTGCCCGCCGTGCGCGGCCGACATGATCCGCGCGCAGCGGTACAGCGGTGCCCCGAAATAGTGCTGACCCCGCACCTCGACCGGTCCGGTGTGCAGCCCCATGCGCACCCGGAGCGCGCCGATCTCCGGCCACGGCTCTGCCTGGAGCGCGCGCTGGCCCTCGACCGCCGCGCTGACCGCCGACACCGGGTCGCTGAACGCGGCGTACACCGCGTCGCCGACCGTCTCGAACACGACCCCGCCGGCCTGCTCCACCGCAGCGGCCAGAAGCTCGTGATGTCGCGCGATCGCGACGGCATACGCGCGGGGGTGTGCCTGGAGCATCCGGGTGCTCGACTCGACATCGGTGAAGAGGAACGTGACCGTCCCCGCCGGCAGATCCATCGGGCGAGGCTACTGCAGGAGAGCCTGAACGTATCGCGGTTGATGGACCGACCGGCTTGGCGCGGATAACCTGCACCGATCATGACCGCATCTGCCGCGTACACCCTGCTGCCCTTCGACCCGGCGACCGCGAGCGAGCGTGCGCTCGAGGAGAGCGGCCGCTTTCAGCAGCTCCTGGCCGGCGAGCGGGTCCCCGACGATCCACCGATCGCGATCGGTGCGCTCGTTACGCGGATGGTCACGACCACCCCAAGCGAATGGCGGGCGCTGTTCGAGGCCCGTGACGCCGGCGGTGCACTCGTCGGGATCGGCTACGTCGGTGCGAACCGGAACGAGCCGGAGAACGCGCACATCCGCTGGTGCGAGATCGGCGTCCACCCGGAGCATCGCCGGCGCGGCATCGGCCGCGCGCTGTTCGCTGCCCTCGTGTCCGCCTGCCTTGGCCAGGGCGAGGACCTCACGTTCATGGGACAGACCAGCGATCGCGTGCCGGCCGGTGAGGCGTTCTGCCATGCAATCGGCGCCGAGGCCGGCCTGGCGATGAAGACGAATCAGCTCGACCTGACGCACCTCGATCGTGTGGCGGTGCAGGAATGGGCCGCACGGAGGCCAGCGGGCTATCGGCTCGAGCTCGTCGTGGGCGAGCTGCCGGACGCGCTCATGCCGGCATTTCTTGAGTCCGCGAACGGGATGAACGATGCGCCAAAGGGCACGATGCGCTTCGCGGACGAGCGCGTCACCGCGGAGCAGGTCCGCGAGCGCGAAGCGTGGTCCCGCGCCGCCGCGATCGAGCGACGGCTCATCGTGGCGATCCATGAGGCGACCGGAGCGGGCGCGGGTTTCACCGGCTTGGGGTACGACCCGCGGGTGCCGCATGTCGTCCAGCAGGGCGGGACCGCGGTCATCAACGGCCATCGCGGCCACGGCATCGGTCTGTGGATGAAGGCGACGATGCTCGAGCAGGTCCTCTCCGAGTGGCCGGCCGCGCGTTATGTCCGTACCGGTAACGCACATACCAACGAGCAGATGCTCGCGATCAACACCCAGCTCGGGTTCCGGCACGCCTGGTCAACGCTCATGTGGCAGCTTCCGCTCGCCACCGCCCGCGCCTTCCGCGGGTCCGGGGCCGCCGTGACTCCCGTGGGGGCGCAGGGCCGCCGACCCTAAACTCGCCTCGAGCGCGAGGGCAGTCCGGCCCTCCCGACGGAGGGCGGCGATGCAGACCACATCAAGCCTGAACAAGACCGGCGATGCGGCGGCGCGGATCCACCAGCGCAACGCGGCACTCATCGCGCGAGCCCGCGCGCTCCTTGCCGCGCTCGAAGAACGGACGCCCGCCGCCCCGGCCGACCTCATCCGGCAGGTCGACGAGCTCCAGCTCACACTCCTGAACGCCGCGAGCGAGGTCGACCTCCTCACCGAGGTCCACCCGGACCTCGCCGTGCGAGAGACCGCGGAGGCGCTCCAGCGCGAGGTCACGCGCCTGGCGACCGCGACGAGCCAAAATGCGACGGTCCACGCGGCGCTCGCCGCGATCGACCTCGCGGCGCTCGACGCGCCGACTCGGCGGATGGTCGAGCTCACCCTGCGCGATATGCGCCGAGCGGGAGCGGCCCTCGATGGGACCGGACAGCAGCGCGCGCAGGAGCTTCGCGAGCGGATCACCGCCCTCAGCCAGGACTACTCGCGGAACATCCGCGACGACATGCGCACGGTCGAGCTTCCGCGCTCGGCGCTCGATGGCCTGCCGGCGGACTACGTCGCCGCGCACCCGGTGCGCGACGGCGTCGTGCGCGTCACGACCGACCCGCCGGACATGAGCCCCCTGATGGCCTATTCGCACGACCCGGCTGCGCGGAGAGCGCTCGCGACGGCATACCAAGATCGCGCCCCGGGGAACCTCGAGGTCTTCGAGGCGCTCCGGTCGGCACGCCATGAGCTCGCGGTCCTCCTCGGGTATCCGAGCTGGGCGGCCTACAACATCGAGGACAAGATGGCCCGCACGCCCGAGGAGGTGGACGCCTTCCTCGCGCGCGTGTCGGAGGCAGCGCGGGAGCCGGCGGAACGCACCGACGCGGACCTCCTCGCGATCGCGCGCCGTGATGACCCGACGGCCGAGCGCGTCGGCGACTGGGACACCGCGTACCACCTGAACGTCTTGAAGACCGAACGGCTTCGCTTCGATCCGCGCACGGTGCGTCCGTACCTCGAGTACCGCGCGGTGCGTCAGGCGATCCTCGATCTCGCCGCCGAGCTGTTCGGGATGACCTT
>JAYVCA010000253.1:0-2748 GCA_043750135.1 Chloroflexota bacterium
GGGCGCGACGGAGTGGGATACCGAGCCCATGACGCGCGACCAGGCGATGACGCGCATCGCCCAGCTCTATGCCGATACCCGGGACAAGACGTTCGTCGAGAAGGACCCGAACGGGAAGCTGATCAATCAGACGACCGGCATCTTCGCGCTCGGCGGTGCGACCAACGACAACGAGGAGAACTACCTCATCGCGAAGGTGAACCGGATGATGGGAGTCGTCCGGATCGAGAACCAAGCCCGGATATGACACTCCGCCACGGTCCCCGGTCTGGGGGTCTCCTTCGGTCGCGGCGGCAGCACCACCTTCCAGATGGACCTACAGAACTCGGACGCCATCGTGTTCATGGGCTCGAACATGGCCGAGTGCCATCCCTGCGGCTTCAAATGGCCGATGAAGGCCAAGGCCAAGGGGGCGACCCTCATCCACGTCGACCCGCGGTTCACACGCACGAGCGCGATGTGCGACCAGTACGTCCCGATCCGTTCGGGCACGGACATCGCGTTCCTCGGCGGCCTCATCAATTACATCCTGACCAATAAGAAGTACTTCGAGGAATACGTCGTCGCGTTCACCAACGCCGCGACGCTCATCAACGCCGGCTTCAAGGACACCGAGGACAACGACGGCTTCTTCTCCGGCTACAACGCGCAGACCCGCGCCTATGACCGGACGACCTGGCAGTACCAGACCACGAAGGCCCCGGAACGTGTTCCTGAGCCGCCAGCCGGCGGAGCGCCTGGCCAGGGCAAAGAAGGTGGCGTGGGAACCAGCGGACCGCCGGTCGCCGGATCGGTGAAGGGCGCGAACTTCGCGGCCCTCATCGCGAACCGCCTCCCCGGGGCGCCGCTCCAGGACAAGACGCTCAGCGATCCGAACACGGTGTTCCAGATCCTCAAGAAGCACTACGCGCGCTACACGCCGGAAATGGTCGAGAAGATCTGCGGCACCCCAAGGGAGCTGTTCATCAAGGTCGCCGACACGCTCATCGCGAACTCCGGCCGCGACAAGACGAGCGCCTTCGTCTACGCGGTGGGCTGGACGCAGCACACCACCGGCGTGCAGCTCATCCGCACCGCCGGGCTGGTCCAGCTCCTCCTCGGGAACATCGGTCGGCCGGGCGGCGGCATCATGGCCCTGCGGGGCCACGCCTCGATCCAGGGTTCAACGGACATCGCGAGCCTGTACAACATCCACCCGGGCTACCTCAATGTGCCCGACGCGTCGAAGGCGCACGACACCCTGCTCAACTACATCCTGACCGAGACGCAGCCCACCTCGTTCTGGTCGAACACTCCCGCGTACATGATCAGTCAGCTGAAAGCGTGGTTCGGCGACAACGCCACGGCGGACAACGATTACTTCTACGACACGCTGCCGAAGATCACGGCAGATCACAGCCACCTGCCAGTCATGGTCGAGATGAGCCAGGGCAAGATCGAGGGCATGATCCTGACCGGGCAAAATCCGGCGACGAGCCTGAACTCGAAGTTCCAGCGGACCGCGATGACGAAGCTGAAATGGCTCGTCGTGCTCGACTTCTACGAGACCGAGTCGGCGGTGTTCTGGAAGAACACTCCGGATATCGCCGCAGCCGATGTCCAGACCGAGGTGTTCTTCCTCCCCGCGGCTCACGTCGCGGAGAAGGACGGGTCGATGACCCAGACCCAGCGGACGATCCAATATCACAAGAAGGCCGCCGATCCGCCAGGCGACGCCAGAAGCGACCTCTTCTTCTGGTATGACCTCGGCCTGCGACTGAAGAAGCTGTATGCCGCGGGCCGCTCCGGCGCGAAGAACCTCGATGGCATCAAGAACATGACCTTGGACTACGCGCCCGATCCGGCCGATGTTGCCGACTGGGTGCACAAGGACGAGCCGGCGGCGCTGAAGATCTACAAGGAGATCAACGGCTACGACTACAAGACGAAGACGCCGCTGAACGGCTTCGGCAACCTGTTGTCCGACGGCTCCACGGCCTGCGGGGCCTGGATCTACGCCGGCATGCTGCAGAACGTGAACGGCCAGATCGTCAACCGGGGCGAGATGCTGCCGGGGAAGAACGACGGCTGGGTGAGCCCGAACTGGGGCTGGGCCTGGCCCGCGAACCGCCATCAGCTCTACAACCGCGCTTCCGCTGATCCCAAGGGCGTCCCCTGGTCGATCAAGAAGAAGTACACGTATTGGGACGCCGCGGCATCGACCTGGAAGAACGACCCCGGCGACGGGATCGATTTCGCGCCGACCAAAGCGCCGACGGCCGCTGCCAACCCGACGGGCATCGGCATCGCGTTCCACGACGGTGCGTCGCCGTTCCTGCTCAAGAAGGACGGCAAGGGCTGGCTCTTCGCGTACGAAGGAACGGTCGAGGGGCCGCTCCCGACGCACTACGAGCCGTGGGAGTCGCCGGTGAAGAATCTGCTCTACAAGCAGGATCGGAACCCACTGACGAAGTTCTACGACGTGCCGGGCAACAAGTACAACGAGTACGCCGGTACACAGTTCCCGACGGTGATCACGACCTACCGGCTCACCGAGCATCATCTCTCGGGCGTCATGACCCGCTGGCTACCGTGGCTCGCTGAGCTGATGCCTGAGCTGTTCATCGAGATCTCACCCGAGTTCGCGAAGGAGAAGACGATCGCGAACGGCGACTACGTTCGCGTGATCAGCGAGCGCGGCGTGACCGAGGCCCGGGCGCTCGTCACGAAACGCTTGCGGCCGCTCACGGTGAACGGCCAGACCCTGCA
>JAYVCA010000254.1:0-2950 GCA_043750135.1 Chloroflexota bacterium
CGTTCGGATTATCGAGGGGGAACGGCGTTCCTCGGCTCGCAGCGGTGCGTTCGCCTGCCCTGTCGAAACCACGCATCCCCGTGATCCCTGTCGGGACCCCTCAAGTGTACGCACCGCCCCTAGCGAAGTCGACGGATGAGGTCGACGCATATCGGGACCGGACCGGCTCCGCCCAGGCCGCGCCCCACCGCCCCCAGCAAGGTCGACGCATGTCGGGCCCGGACCGGGCTCCGCCCGGGCCGCGCCCCACTGGCCCCCGCGACCGAAGCAGCCCGAAGGGCGGCGCAGGGAGCAGGGATCAAGGGATGAACAGGCTAGAAGGTCAGCGCGGCGGGCGGAAGCCACCGGAGCGCGGCGGTCCGTAGGGGCGGCGCGGCGGGCCAAACCCGCCCGGCCGGGGCTGGAAGCCACCGGGCGCCGGTGGACGGAAGTCCAGTGGCCCGCGGGCTCCGGGCGCGGTGGAGCTGATCACGACTCGACGATTCGGATCGATCCCGACCGACTCTGTCTTGACCCCCAGCTCGCCCTGCACCGCGAGGTGCACGACGCGACGCTCGTACGCGAGCATCGGCTCGAGGGTGACCGCCTGACCGGTGGACTTCACCCGTCCGGCGACACGCCGTGCGACATCGCGCAGGTTGTCCTCGCGACCGCGACGATAGCCCTCGATGTCCACAGGGATGTGGGTCGTGTGACCGAGCCGGCGCGAGGTGATCGCCGAGACGATCTGCTGGAGCGCGATGAGGTTCTCGCCTCCCCGGCCGATGAGCACGCCAAGCTCGGCGCCTTCGACATCGACCCCTTCCATCCCGGGTCGGCCGTCGATCGCGACCTCGGACTCGACGTCCATCTTGTGGAGGAGCTCGCGGAGCACCTCGGCACCCATGGCGAGCTCCTCGGCGGTCAGCGGCGGCTGCTCTTCGGCGAGGTCCGCCGCACGATCAGCGGCTGCTTGGACCGCGTCCGGACGGCGGGGCACGAGCGCCTCGTCCTCGATCGGCTCGGCCAGGGCCTCGCGGACCTCCTCGGTGAACGACAGAAGGACCCGTGCGTCCTGGCCGCCCATCCCAAGCATGTTCGCCGGCTTCCCGCGCTCGAGGATCTCGATGTCAACGTCGGAGCGCTTCTTCCCGAGATCGAGCAGACCGCGCTCGATCGCCTCCTCAGCGGTGCGTCCGGTGAACTCTTCCCCACGCAGCGGCATTACTTCTTGCGCCTCCGACGATTTCGTTCGCGACCATGCTCTCGCGCGCGCTGAGCCCCGGGGCCATCAGGGCGGGCGCCGGCGGCCTGCATATCGTGCCGCGCCTCCACGATCGTCGCCTGTTGGCGGATCGCCAGCGCCCGATCGCCGGGCGATGACAGTGTCCGCAGGACCGGGACGAACCGCGGCAGCTGTCCCCAGCCGGTCACGAAGTACTGCTGCACGATGCCAAAGACGGTCGTGGTGACCCAGTAGATCGCGAGGCCGGCCGGAAGGCTCCAGGCGATGAACACCGTGACCAGCGGGAAGTAGTAGGCCATGTTCTGCATCATCTTCTGCTGCGGATCCATGTTCTTCGCTTGCACCGCCGGCTGTGCCATGACCGAGGCGATGAGCTGGCTCACGCCGGCCAGGACCGGCAGGATGTGCAGCGGGTCGGGATGGCCAAGGCCGTCCGGCATCCAGGGCAGCCAATTCGCGGCGAGCGGGAGCGTTTCCGCAGGCCCAATCGGGTTCGGCAGGAAAGGCCAGATCGCCGCCCCGAGCTCGGCGCCGGTCGGCGGAGGCGTCTTGACGAAGAACAGGAAGGCGGCATACATCGCGAACAGCAGCGGCATCTGGAGCAGGAGCGGGAGGCAGCCCATCGCGGGGTTGTAGCCGCGCTCCTTGTAGAGCTTCATCTGCTCTTCAGTGACCTTCTGGCGGTCCTTGCCGTATTTCGCGCGGATGTCGTTCATCGCGGGCCCGATCTCCTGCATGACGCGCTGCGAGCGGATCTGCGCGACGAAGAGCGGATACAGCAGGAGCCGGATGCCGACCGTCACAGCGACGATCGCGAAGCCGAAGTCCCGGAACAGCCCGTAGGCCAGGACGAGCAGCGAGATGAGCGGGTGGACGAGGAGGGTGTTCCAGATGTCGGTCATCGGATCACCGCACGGGGTCGTAGCCGCCGCGGCTCAGCGGGTTGCACGACAGGAGGCGCTTCACGGCGAGACCCGATCCCCGCAGGACGCCATGCCGTTCGATCGCCTCGACTGCGTACTCGGAGCAGGTCGGCGTGTAGCGACACGCCGGGGGCAGCAGCGGGCTGACATGGCGCTTGTAGGCGCGGAGCGCCGCCAGGACGGGGCCTTTCATGGACCGAGCACGCCGGCGAGGGCCTTCGCGACCGCGGCACGGAGGTCCACCGCAGGAGCGTCATGCGAGCGCGTCCGGGCCGCGAGCACGAGGTCGACCGCGGGGACCGACGAGCGGGACCGCAGCTCCACCCGGACGGCCTCGCGCAGGCGCCGACGAGCCCGGTTCCGGCGCACGGCGGTGCCGAGCTCGCGGGTCGAGGAAACGGCGATACGAACTGCACCCGCGTCGTTCGGCGAGGCCCGGAGCAGAAAGAGCGGATCGCTCCGCGCCGAACCTTTCGCCCGTACGACCGCGATGTCCTTCGTTCGCCGCAAGCGTGCGGCGTCGACCACCGTCGTGTTAGGCGACGGTGAGACGCTTGCGCCCGCGCGCGCGACGAGCGGCGAGGACCCGGCGTCCCCCCGTCGTCTTCATGCGTTCGCGGAAGCCATGAACGCGCGCGCGCCTGCGCGTCTTCGGCTGATACGTGCGCTTCACGATCGGTTCCCCTTCTTCGCCCTAGAAGGACGGATGCATCAAACGGAGTGTGGCAGCGGCCTGCCTGTGACGAAAGTCTAGCAGCCAGCCACTGACACCGGATGTTGGCGTTCGTGTGATGCCTCTCGC
>JAYVCA010000255.1:0-7375 GCA_043750135.1 Chloroflexota bacterium
GGCTCGGCGATCCTCGCCATCGCCGCGGCCAAGCGCGGCGCCGCCGAAGTGCTGGCGATGGACATTGATGAGGTCTCGATGCGGGCCGCGACCGAGAACGTCGCACGCAATCGGGTCAACGTGACGGTGGCGCGGGGAAGCGCCGTTGATGTCCCGGGGACGTACGACCTCGTGCTCGCGAACATCGTCGCGCCGGTGCTCCGCGAGATCGCCCCCGACCTCGCGCGCTGCACCGTCCCCGGCGGCACGCTGGTGACCGCGGGGATCATCGCCACCGCGGAAGCTGATACCGTGGCCGCGTTCGAGGGGGCCGGCTTTCGGTCCACCGCTCGCGCACAGGACGGGGACTGGGTGAGCTGGACCTTCACCCTCGCTCTCCCGTCCGTTCCATGACGCACCGGTTCTTCGTCCCCGACGTCCCGGCGGACGAAGCGGTCCTCGACGGCGATCAGGCCCGCCAGATCGCGGCGGTGTTGCGGCTTCAGCCCGGCGAGCACGTCATCCTCGTCGCGGGCGGCCTGGAGCACGAGGTCGCGATCGAGTCGATCGCCGCGCGGCGGGTCACCGGACGAGTCGTGGCGCGCCGCGCGGTCCTGACCGAGCCGCCGGTCCGGGTCACGCTCGCGCTCCCGCTCCTGCGGGGCGATCGCAGCGAGGAGATCATCGAGGCCGCGAGCCAGCTCGGGGTCGCGCGCTTCATCCCGTTCGTATCGTCCCGCTCGGTGGTGAAGGACCTCTCCACCGCCAAGCTCGAGCGCTGGCGCCGGATCGCGCGCGAGTCCGCCGAGACCGCGCGTCGCGGCGGTGGTCCCGTGGTGGAGCCGGTCGTCGCCTGGGCCGGGCTCGCCGACCGCCTCGATGGCCTGGTGCTGGTCTGTTGGGAGGAGGCGCCGCAGCCGCATCTCGGCACGGTCATCGTGTCCGGGGTGTGCTCGCTGGTGATCGGCCCGGAGGGCGGCCTCGCCACCGGCGAGGTCGACGCGCTCGTGGGCCGCGGCGCGCGAGCGGTCTCGCTTGGCCCGCGCAATCTGCGCGCGGAGACCGCGGCGATCGCCGCGGTCGCGCTCGTGGTCGCCGGTGTGGAGGCACGGCTTACCTAGCTACGCCGCCGCTGGGGTCAGCGGGAGGTCAGATCCCGACCAGGCCCCGCTCCTGGAGCTCGCTCCGGTCGTAGAGCGCGCGGTTGGCGAGGACCCGTCCCGCGGGAGCGCCGGTCGCCAGGTCGTCGCGCAGCCCGGCGGTGAGCCGGCGCACGAGGATGATCCCGAGCACGAGCAGGCCGGCGGCGACGGCCGGGCTGGGGCCGTCCTGTTCCCAGATGACCGCGGGAAAGACCGCGAACGACAGCAGCGCGGCGAGGGGGAGCAGGCGGCTCGACGGCGGTGTCGTCAGCCGCCGCAGGCCGAGTGCCGCGACGAGCGGGATCATCATGATCAGGAACGCGACCGGGTCGACCGCGAGCGACAGTCCCCAGCCCGTCGCGTTCGCCCGTCCGCCGGCGAAGCGATGGAACACCGGCCAGGCCTGGCCGCAGACCGCGGCGATCCCGCAGGCCAGCCGGACCTCGGCCGGGAGCCCCAGGGCCGCCGCACCCAGCACCGCCGCGGGCCCCTTCGCCGCGTCCAGGAAGCCGCCGGCCACCCCCGCGCGCAAGCCGACCGCTGCGGCGAGGTTGCTCCCGCCGAGCTTGCGCGAGCCGACCTGGCGCAGGTCGACGCCGTTCGCCCGGGCGATCCAGAACGGGAACGAGACCGACCCGCCGAGGTAGGCCAGCCCGATGGCCACCACCGTGGCCACCACGCCCGTCATCTGACGGCTGCTCCGCTGGCCGATCCCATGTGGCTCACTCTATTGCCAGATTCTGGTACAGATACGCGTACCTGTATCAGGAGGTCGCCTCCGGCGGCGCGCTATCATTCGAGCGTCGGCAGGCCCCTCTGGGCGGCCGGCATCGTCTTGTATGACCGAAGGCGGGGTGATCCCAACCAAAAATGTCCGAAGTGATCATTGGCGAAGGTGAGTCCTTCGAGGCCGCCCTCCGCCGTTTCAACAAAAAGATCCAGCAGGCCGGCATCCTCGCGGAGGCCCGCCGCCGCGAGTACTACGAACGCCCCGCCGCCCGCCGCAAGCGCAAGGAAGCCAAGCGTCGCAAGCGCTAAGGCGCCCGGCGCTTCCTCCGCGCTGAAAGCCCGTCTCGAGCAGGACCTCCGCGGCGCCATGAAGGCGCAGGACGTTCTGCGCCGGGAGACGCTGCGGCTCGCCCTCTCCGCAATCCACAACGAAGAGGTCGCTAAGCGGGCGGCGCTCGATGACGCCGCGGTCGAGGCGATCCTGCGCCGGCAGACGAAGATGCGTCGCGAATCGATCGAGGCGTTCGACAAGGGGAACCGGCCCGAGCTCGCGGCGAAGGAGCGGGCCGAGCTCGAGATCCTCGAGGGCTATCTCCCGCAGCAGCTCGGTGCCGACGCGATCCGCCCGGTGGTGGAGCGGGTCGTCGGTGAGCTCGGCCCGCTCGGGCCGAAAGACCAGGGCAAGGTGATGCAGAAGGTCATGGCCGAGCTCAAGGGGCGCGCCGAGGGCGGCGCCGTCGCCGCGGTCGTCGGTGCGGTCCTGAAGGAGCGCGCGCAGGCCTGATGGCGCAGGCTTCGTCGATCACGATCCTCATCCCCGACCCCGACGAGATGATGTTCGTCGCCGGCCCGAACGAGGCGAACATCGATCGGATCGAGCACGAATTCGGGGTGAAGATCGTTTCCCGTGGCGCGGAGCTGCGGATCAGCGGCGAGCCGGCACCGGTCGCCCGGGTCGGTGAGCTCATCGGTGCGATGCGCACGCTCGCCGGTCGCGACGAGAGCCTGCGGAAGCCGGCCCTGGAACGGCTCATCGAAGAGGCGAAGGACGCGCCGGTCGCGCCGCCGGAGCAGATCCGGGACCACATCGCGACCACGCTCCGTGGGAAACGCATCGTCCCGCAGTCGGACAACCAGCGACGGTATGTCGAAGCGATCCGCCGCAGCGATCTGGTCTTCGCCACCGGCGTCGCCGGCACCGGCAAGAGCTACCTCGCCGTCGCGATGGGGGTCATCGCGCTCCGCGAGCGCAAGGTCGCGCGGCTCATCCTCACCCGGCCCGCGGTCGAGGCCGGTGAGCGGCTCGGCTTCCTTCCGGGGGACCTCCAGGAGAAGATCGATCCGTATCTTCGTCCGCTCTACGACGCGATCTACGAGCTCATGCCTCCGGAGCGCTTCGCCCGGGCGCAGGAGCGCGGCGAGATCGAGGTCGCGCCCCTGGCGTACATGCGTGGAAGAACTTTGAATGAGGCATTCATCATCCTTGACGAGGCGCAGAACACCACGCCGGCGCAGATGAAGATGTTCCTCACGCGCCTCGGGTATGGGTCGCAGGCCGTGGTGACCGGGGATATCACCCAGGTCGATCTCGTCGAGGGCCAGAAGTCCGGGCTGAATGTCGCCCGGGAGATCCTCCGCGAGGTGAACGGCCTCGAGTTCATCGACTTCGACGATAAGGATGTCGTGCGCCACGAGCTCGTCGCGCGGATCGTACGGGCCTATGACCGGCACGAGCGGCGCCCCGTGTCGCCCGGACCACCGGTCGAGCCCACACCGCCCGGTCAGGCTGGACCACCCGGCGGACCGGCGCCGCTGGACAGCGCGCGCGAGAATGGTCCTACGCCGTGATCGCCTTCACGCGCCCACGCTCGGCCCGCGACGTCGGAGCGCTCGTGCGCACCGATCCTCGCGTGCGCGTCGTCGCCTTCGTCCTCTGCACCGGCCTGCTCACCGGCATCGCGCTGCTCTTCTCGCCCCCCGCGGTCGTCGGCTATGACGCCGCCGGCGTCGTCGCCGACCGGCAGCTCCGCGCACCTCGATCGACAGCCTTCGTGAGCGAATCCCTGACCCAGGCGGAGCGGGAACGGGCCGCCGGCGCGGTCGCGAAGACCTATGTGTCCGATCCGGCGGTGGTCGTCGCGCAGAGCAGCCGCCTTGGCGCGGCGATCGGTGCGATCGCGAAGGTCCGCGCCGACGGGACGCAGCCGCGCGACCAGCGCATCCAGGCACTCACGAAGCTGGGCGAGGTGACGCTGTCCGCGCCGCTCGCAACGGATGCGCTCGACATGCCGGCGATCGAGTACGACGCGCTCTCGAAGGAGGTCGATCCCGCACTGAAGACCCTGTTCGGGCAGGGCATCCGGCCCGAGCAGCTCGATGCGGCAAAGGCCGACGCGTCGAAAGCGCTCCCGCAGGCCTGGAGCGACCGCCAGAAGCGGGTCGGCACGGAGCTTCTGAAGCAGACCCTCGCCCCGAACCTCGCCTACGACGCGGTCGCGACGATCGCGGCGCAGCAGGCCGCCCGGAACTCGGTCGGGCCGGTACAGGTGCAGGTCACCGCCGACGAGGTCGTCGTCCGCGAGGGCGCGGTCGTGACCGCGCAGGATCTGGAGAAGCTCCGCGCGCTCGGCCTGGTGAACCCGGGCATCGACTGGAAGGGCGCAGCCGGCCTGCTCATCTGGGCCCTGCTCATCGCCGGAGTGCTCGCCCTGTTCGTCGAGCGACACGCGCAGGAGGCCTGGATCGACGATCGCAAGATCCTCCTCATCGGCCTTTCGCTTCTCGCGCTGACGATCGCCGGACGCGCGGTCGTGCCCGGGCACTTGGTCGCGGCGTTCTTCATCCCGTTCGCCTCGGTCGCGATGATGCTCACCGTCCTCGTCGGCGGACGCACCGCTCTCGCGGTGCAGATCGCCGGCGCGCTCCATGTCGGGATCATGTCGAACCAGGTCGAGCTCGTCGCCTATGTTCTCGTGCCGGCGATGCTCGGCATGGCGGCGGTCCGTCGGGCCACGACCGCGCGCGAGTTCGTCGCGGGAGCGTTGTATGTCGCGCTCGGCGACCTTGGGATCATCGGAACGTTCCTACTCGTCGGCCGGTCAGCCGATGCGTTCGGAGCGCTTCAGCTCGCCGCGGCCGCGTTCGTCAGCGGCGTTGCATCCGGCGTGTTCGCGTTCGGCGGGATGGTCATGCTGGGCAACCTGTTCCGCATCAGTACGGTCTTCGAGCTGCGTGAGCTCTCGGATCCCGGACATCCGCTGCTGCGGCAGCTCCTCCTCCGCACCCCGGGCACGTATCACCACTCGCTGCTCGTGGCGAATCTCTCGGAGAGCGCCGCCGAGGTCATCGGCGCCGATCCGTTGGTCGCGCGGGTGGGCGCGTACTACCACGACATCGGAAAGATGCGGAACCCCAGCGCGTTCATCGAGAACCAGACCGGGACGAACCCGCACGACGATCTCGACCCCGCCGTGTCGGCGAGCATCGTCGCCGCCCACGTGCGGGACGGGCTCGCTCTCGCCGAGCGATACCGGCTCCCGCCGCAGATCCGCGAGATGATCCCCGGCCACCACGGCACAAGTCTCATCCGTTATTTCCACAGCATGGCGCTCCAGCGCGGTGGCGCGGTCGACGAGCGTGACTTCCGCCACCTCGGCCCGAAGCCGCGGACCAAAGAGGCTGGGATCGTCATGCTCGCCGACGGCACCGAAGCATCGGTCCGTTCTCTGGCCGAGAAGAGTCCGGAGCGGATCGGCGAGATGGTCGACCGGATCATCGACGAGAAGGTCGCTGACGGTCAGCTTGACGATTGCGATCTCACCCTGCGCGATGTCCAACGGATCAAGGGCGCGTTCCGCGAGCTGCTCGCCGGCGTGTATCACGAGCGGATCCCGTATCCCGAGGATCAGATCGGGCGTATCGCCCCGGCGCAGACGCCGCCGCCCATCGCCTCCGGCCGCTGAAGCTCGCTGTCCGCGGCCCGGTGCCCTGCGCCGCGGCGCCCCTCCGCGCGGCGATCCGTGCCGCCCTCCGTCCCTACGGCCTGCCCGTGGACACGGCGGTGACCCTGGCCTTCATCGACGATGTTCAGATGCGCGCGCTGAACGCCCGCCACCGGAGGAAGGACCGGACGACCGACGTGCTGTCCTTCGGGCAGGACACCGGGGGCGCGAAAGGTGAAGCCGCGGTAAAAAGACTGCGGCGCGACGCCGATGGCGGGCTCGATCTCGGGGACATCCTCATCAGCCCGGCGCAGGCCGAGCGACAAGCGCGGCGCCGCAAGCACGAGATCGCGCAGGAAGTGACGTTCCTTGCCGCCCACGGCGCGCTCCACCTGCTGGGCTTCGAAGATGAGACGCCGGCCGGATACCGCGAGATGGTTCGCCTGGGGACTGCCGCGACGGAGGCTGCTCTGGCACCATCCGGCCGGTGACACACGCCCGCCCCCGCTGGACGGTCCTCCTCGTCGCCCTGCTCGTCGCCGCACCGCTCGTGGCCCCCCCTGCGGTGTCCGGCTCCACGAGCGAGCTCATCGTGCAGGTCGACGCCCTCGTAAAGTCATTCCCCGGCGGGGTCGGCATCGTCGTGTCCGATCCGAACGCGGCCCAACCGCTGTACTCCCATGACCTGGATGAACCGGTGATCACCGCGTCGCTCTACAAGCTCGGCGTCCTCCTCGAGGCCGAGCACCGGGTCGAGATCGGAACGCTCAAGTACACCGATACGATCGAGATCACCGCCGAGGACATCACCAGCGACGGGTCCTACGAGCTTTCTGGCACGGTGCTCACGATCGACCAGGCGCTGGAAGCGATGATCACCGTGTCCGACAACGGCGCGGCACTCGCGCTCTGGCACCAGTTCACCGGCGCGGCGATCGATAAGACCCTCACCGCCGCGAGCCTCGCCGCGTTCCATGTGGCGTTCGATGATTCGGAGGACCACGTCGCGACCCCTCGGGTCATCGCCCAGTACTTCACCTTGCTCGCCAGGCGCCAGCTCGTGTCGCCCGCCGCGTCGGACCGGATGCTCGCGCGGCTGGAGCGCCAGCGCATCAATGACCGGCTCCCCGCCCAGCTGCCGTCGAATGTCGTCGTTGCGCACAAGACCGGAAATCTCGCCGGCGTGACGCACGATGCCGGGATCATCTATACCGCCTTCGGCCCCCGCGTGGTCGTCGGCATGACCTGGGATGCGGGGCAGGATGACGCGAATCACCTCCTCGCGAGCCTGGGCTCGCTCGTCTACGCGGCGGTGCTCGAGCCGCCGGCGAATGCCAGGTTCCAGACGCCCAAGGGCGTGCCGGCGTACGAGACCGCAACGGCGCAATCGGCCGTCATCTCGGTGACGAACGCCGGGTCCGCGGCGTGGACCGCGAGCGGCGCTGGCGCGATCGGGCTCATCTGGGAGCTGCGCGACCCCCAGAAGGCGCTTGTGGATCGGTCCCGCTCGCCCCAGCCGCTTCCGGCGCTCGCGCCCGGCGCGACCGCGCCGGCGACCGTGACCTTCGTGGCGCCGTCCATTGC